>JALSPY010000157.1 GCA_026985705.1 Hydrogenothermaceae bacterium
ATATTAATAGAGAAATTTAAGGGAGAGCTAGAAAAATTAAAAGTTAGATTTGATGAAGCTGGGATAAAAACTACCGTTGCAGTTGAAGTTGGGAATATAGTTGACACCATTTTAGATTACACAGAGACAAATAGTTTTGATTTAATAATTGTTGGTAGTCATAGTGAGGGACTTTTAGAAAGACTTGTTCTTGGAAGTATTACAGAAAGGGTTTTGAATAAAACAAAAATTTCAACTTTGGTTGTGAAAGGAGAGCCTATTACAAAGATAAATAAGATTTTGTGCGGATATGATTTTCTTCCTAACTCTATTAAAGCATTAGAAACTGCTTTAGAAATAGCTGAAATAACAAAGGCAGAGGTAGAGGTTTTACACGCTGAATATGATACATGGATTTCACATCTCACAAGAGTTTATGAGGAGGTTTATAAAAAGAAAGAAAATTTACTTAAGGGCTTAGAGAAAGAGATTAATGAAAAACATAACATTAATATCAAAACTAAAATAGAGAAAGGTGCTCCTGAAAAGGTAATTCTTAAAGAAATAAAGAGTTTTAATCCCGATATAACTATTTTAGGAAAAAGGAAAATAAAAGATTTAAAAAGGATTCTAATAGGAACTGTTGCTATGAAAGTTGTTAAAAACTCTCCAAAATCCGTTTTAATAGTTAAAAGGAGAGAAAATTGAGAAAGATAACTTTAAACATCTTTATATTTCTTTTTATTTTTTATTTTCCATCCTTTGCCGAAAATGATATGAACCTTTGGCAGTTAGTTATGAATTATATGGGTAATAAAATTAAACAAAAAACTCTAAATGAGGCATACTACGATTTTATCAAATGTAATTATCTACAGAATGCAGGGTATATAGAAGAAGCTCTAAAAAGTTGTGAGGAAACGGTAAATAAGTTTAAAAGTTTAAACACATATCCCTTTGAAACGTTTAGTGAATATTTAAATCTTCTCTATAGTATGGGGGATTTAAAAAAGTTAAATAAAGAAATAAACAGCTTTTTTAAAATCAATAAAAATTTAACAGAAAAGGATTACGTAAATTTATTAAATCTTTTAAATATGTATATTTCAGATGAAAAATTAAATAAATTATTAGACAATGCATTAAAAAAATATCCTACAAATAAATTTTTTTTATTAAAAAAAGCTGAATTATGTAAATTTAATAAAAATTTTTCGTGTGTGGAAAAATACTTAAAGAAGTATATATCTTTATATCCAAAAGATATAGCAGGTTATTATCAACTTGGTAGATTTTATAAATCAATTGGAAAGGATAATTTAGCAGAAAAATATTTTCTTAAGGCCCTTAGAATAAATCCAAAGTATGACCCTGCATTGTTCAGTATTATCTCTCTATATATAGACAACAAAAAGTATAAAAAATTGGAAAATTTACTTTTAAGTTATCTAAAGAAAGAACCAAATAATACTTTATATCTAGAAGAATTATTTAATCTTTATATGAGAATTGGCGAATATTTAAAGGCAAAGAAGGTTGTAGACAAAATTGTAAAACTTAGACCAAATGAAGAAAGATTTATTATAAGTAAATACTATATTTATCTAAAATTGAAAAAAGGTAGAGAAATCTTAGAAGATGTAAAAAGACATCTTGAGAAGGAGCCTGAAAATTTAGATTTATTATTAATACTTGGTCTTATTTACGAACAGAATAAACAGTATAAAAAAGCTGAGAAAATTTATAAAAAAATAATAAGGTTGGATAAAGGTTTTAAGGATGCTTATGATAGATTGGCTCAGATATACTATGAGCAAGGAAAGTTTAAAGAAGCTGAGAAAATCTTAAAGGCTTTATTAAATAATTACTTCTTTTTCTCACATATAGAAAAAAGTAAATACTACATATATCTATCTGATATTTTAAAAAAAGAAGGAAAAATTGAAGAAGGATTAGAATATCTAAAGAAAGCATTAAATATAGACCCTGACAATCCAAATATTAATTTCTATATAGCTGTCTATTACGATGATATTGGAAATTGGAAAAAAGCTAAAGAGTATTTAGAAAAAGCCATTAAATTAAATCCAGATTTTGCAGATGCTTTAAATTATTTAGGCTATTCGCTTTTACTAAGAAATGAAGAAATAGATAAAGCTTTAAAACTTATAAGAAGAGCAGTTTATTTAGACAGTGAAAACGGAGCATATTTGGACAGTTTAGGTTGGGCTTACTATAAGAAAGGTATTTATAAAAAGGCTTTAATGTATCTTCTAAAGGCATATAAGAAGATGGGAGATGACCCTGTGATGTTATATCACTTAGGGGCAGTGTATGAAAAGCTAGGTGATAAGAAAAAGGCTCTGAATTACTATCAAAAAGCTTTAAAGGAATTAAAAAAGTTAGGTAAAGAGCCAGAAAAGGGATTAAAAGAAAAAATATTAGAAGGAATTAAAAGAGTTCAATGAGATGAGTTTTTCTTTTATCTTTATTTTTAGAAATATTTTTAATTTTCTGATGAGATTTAATTTGTTCCCTGAAAAACTCTTAACTTTTAGCTAAATAAAAACTTTAATAGTTAAATTTAATAGGAGGAAAGATATTTAACTCACAACACAAATTAATAAGTAGATTAATTTTTTAATTAAAACTTTTATGTTTCCTAATTAAACAATATCTATAAAAATAAAATAAAAAAAGAAAAAAGAATTAAGGAAAAACTATTTAGCTACCTCAATAAATCTACTTTCTCTTATAGTTGTAATTTTAATTTGTCCCGGAAATTCAACTTCTTTCTCTATTCTCTTTGCAATTTCCTTCGTAAGTAGATAAGCTTCCTCATCTGAGAGTTTTTCAGCATTAACAATTATTCTAACTTCCCTACCTGCCTGTATAGCAAAAGATTTTTCAACATTTTCAAAGGAGTTTACTATAGCTTCAATCTTTTCAAGTCTATTTATATAAGATTGCAATGCCTCTCTTCTTGCTCCCGGTCTTGCAGCAGAGAGTGCATCGGCAGCAGCAACTAAAACAGCTTCAGGGTATCTAGCAGGCTCATCATTGTGATGATAAAGTATAGCGTTTATAACAACATCTGGTTCTCCATATCTTTTAGCTAATTCAGCTCCAACTTTAGAGTGTGAACCACCAACCTCATGAGATATAGCCTTACCTATATCATGCATTAATCCTCCTCTTCTTGCAGCCTTTTCATCTAATCCAAGTTCTGCTGCCATCAATCCTGCTAAGTAAGCAACTTCTTTAGTGTGTAGTAAAACATTTTGAGTGTAAGATGTTCTGTAATAAAGTTTTCCTATATAGTAGTAAAGCTCTGGATGAACATCTGTAAATCCAAGCTCTAAACAGGTTTCTTCCCCAAGTTTTCTTATGTGAGCATCCATCTCTTCTTTGACTTTAGATACAACTTCTTCAATCCTTCCCGGATGAATTCTTCCATCTGCAATAAGTCTTTCTAAAGACTGTTTAGCTATTTCTCTTCTTAATGGGTCAAATGACGAAATAGTTACAATATCTGGTGTGTCATCAATTATTAAATCAACTCCAGTTTCCATTTCAAATGCTCGTATGTTTCTTCCCTCTCTTCCTATAATTCTTCCCTTCAAGTCATTACTAGGTAAATCTACAACGGATATATTATGAGTTGTTGTTATTTCAGGAGCTAATCTTTGTATAGCTGTAACTAAAGTCCATTTAGCTTCTTTTTCAGCTTCTTTTTTTGCTTCTTCCTCTATCTCCTTTGCAAGTCTAGCCGCTTCAAGTTTAGCTTCCTCTTCAATCTTTTTAAATAGTTCTTCCTTCGCTTCCTCTTTAGTCATAGATGCTATTCTCTGCAACTCTAAAATATACTGTTCCTCAGCATCCTTCAACTTTTCCTCTTTCTCTCTAAGCTCTTCCCTAAGTTTCTCTATTTCTCTTTTTTCTTCCATTAGTTCATTAAATCTTTTCTCTAAATCTTCTTCCTTATGTTCAAGTCTAGCTAGTTTTTTCTCAAGCTCAAGCTCTCTTTCAGATAACTTTTTCTGAAGTTTAGCTAACTCCTCCCTTTCTCTTTTTATTTCTTCCTCTAACTCCTTTTTTCTTTTTAGTATTTCTTTTTCTATAAGTATCTCCTGTTGCTCTTTTAATTTTTCAGCTTCTCTTTTTATCTCCTGTGATTTTAATTCAGCTTCCTTTAATATTTCCTGAGCTTTTATCTTTGCTTCTTTTTCTGTTTCTTTAAACAATTTTTCAGCTTCACTCTTAGCAGAATTAATTATCTTCTCCTTTTCAGATAAGACTTCTCTATAATGTTTTTCCTTCTCTTTTAATTCTCTTTCTTTTTCTTCCATCTTTTTTTCTACAATAGATTTTCCAGCAAAATAACCAGCACCACCACCAATAACTAAAGTTGATATTCCTATAATTATTTCTAACATTTTTTGCCTCCTTTAAATTTTTATTTGTTTAAAAAGCTTCTTTCTCTCCCCGCCTCTATCACCTCCTCAGGGGTTATGATTATATCAACTGGTATATCATGTTTCTCAAAGGGTATTTTATCTAATACTTGAAATTTGTAGGCTAAACCGACTTTAAGATTTTTAAAGTCCTGCAGAAATCTGTCGTAAAATCCCTTTCCATAACCTAGTCTATATCCTCTCCTGTCATAAGCAACGGCTGGAACAACTGTTATATCAATACTATTTTTTGGGAAAACTTTTCCCTCAGGCTCTTTAATTCCTGCAAAACCAATTTTTAAGTTTGAAATATCTGAAATTAAAATAGGTAATATTCTATCTTTTTCAACTTTAGGTAGAAGAACAGTTTTTTTTCTTTTTAGAAGCTCTTCTATTATGGGAATTGTGTTTATTTCATTTTTATGTGGGTAGTATAGGAGTATAGTTTGGGAGTTATTTTTTTCTATTAAATTTAAAAATTTCTCCTTTATTTTCTCTATTTCTTTTTGTGAAACATTATATTTTTCTCTTAAATTTAAAAACTTTTTTCTTAAAACAGATTTATCTAAATCCATAAAACTTGACCTCCCAAACTTTATTAGCTTGGAAGGTCTTCGCGGTTAAGGACATATTCGTAAATAAATCCCCGCGGGGTCGTTTAGGGAGCTGGTCCTTTCTGGACCCTTCCGAAAGGTGGGTGCCCGCACCAATGCTCCACAGTGGGAGACATTGGAATATAAGGCTCCCTTTAAGTTAGCTATAGCCCAGAAGCTAACCTATACTCCCTGTGGCATAAAGCCACCTCCGAACCCCGCAGGTTAAATATGTATTTATGTTATATATCTAATATATCTTATTTTTGATATTTTTATTATTAAATCTATTTCATTTCTTTTATATCAAACCGCGAAAAACCTTCCTTTTAACCTCTAAGTTTTAAACCTTTTATCTTCTCTTTAAGCTTATTAACTATACTTTCAACTTCACGGTTTATCTCTTCATCAGATAAACTTTTTTCTCTATCTCTAAAATCTACCGATACTGCAACACTTTTTTTATTTTCATCTAAATAATATATGTCAAATAAACTAACTTTTTCTACAAGTTTACTTGAGTTTTCTAACTCTCTAAATATATCTTCTACCGAAACTGTATCATCTACTTCAAAGGCTAAATCCCTTTTGACTGATGGATATTTAGGTAATTCTTTAAATGTTGGAGTATCCTTTAATTTAAAATATGTGTATAAATAACCATCTTTTAGGGAATTTTCTTTTAACTTTCTTGAAATATACTTTAGTTTTAACTCCCCTATATATGTATCCTTCGGTATTTCAACTTTATCTGCAACTTCTGGGTGGATTTTTCCAAAATATCCAACATTAAATCCTCTTACAAATATATCTGCACTTTCATATTGGTTAAGGTAAGTTTTTTCAGAGTATTTTAGCTCAACATTGTTTATTCCTAAAAGTCTCAGATAACTTTCTATTAAACCTTTAACCTCTAGAAATCCCCACTTTTCAGAAGTACTAAATTTAAGTTTTCCAAGTTTATTGAAAGTATAACCTTTTATAAAATTACCTCTTAACAATATACCTATTCTAATTTCCTCAAAATCACTAAAGAAAGCTTCTCCAATTTCAAATACAGCAATATCTTTTATCTGATGCCTCAAATTTTCCTTTTGAACCTGTATTAAACTTACAGCTAAGTTATCTCTCATAAATCTAAAATCTGTTGTTAAGTAGTTCGTTATCTCAATATCTGGTAAAGGTAAGTTTAAAGATTTATAAATTTCTTCCCCTACAAATGAGTAGGTTATAACCTCATTAATACCGTTATCAATAAAGAAATCTCTAGTTCTATTTTCAAATTTGTAGTAAGAGATATTTTTATCTGTGTTTATTGGAATACTTGGAAAGCTCTCTTCAATCTCGTTAAATCCCTTTAGTCTTCCAACTTCCTCAACTAAATCAATCTCTCTAGTTAAGTCGTATGACCTGAATGCAGGTATTTTAGAAACTGTTCCATCTTCTGTAGTTTCCGTTGGTATCTCCAATCTGTTTAAAATATCTGCTATCTCCTCTTTAGGTATATCTATTCCTATAATTCTTTTAACTGTCTTTTCCCTAAGTTTTATCTCTTTAGGTTGATAAGGTTTAGGATATATATCCTTTTCTCCTATAACCTCTGAGTTATTTCCAGCAAACTCTAAAATCATCTTTACTGCTTTGTTTTCAGCTTCAGGTAAGCTCTCTATATCAACACCTCTTTCAAATCTGTATGAGCTTTCTGTTGTTATAGCTAATCTTTTTGAAGTTTTTCTTATAGAGATATAATCAAAGTTAGCTGCTTCAAGAAGTATATTTTTAGTATTTTCATCAACTTTTGTTGTTTCTCCCCCTATAATACCTCCTAAAGCTATAACTCCATTCTCATCTGCTATCACTATATCATTACTCTTTAAACTGTATTCATTCCCATCTAAAGCTAAAAATTTCTCACCATCTTTTGCATTTCTTACAGTTATCTTCCCTTCTATTTTATCTAAATCAAACGCATGTAAAGGTTGTCCTTCCTGTAGAAGTATATAGTTAGTTATATCTACAACATTGTTTATAGGTTTCTGTCCTGATTTTATAAGTTTTAACTGAATTTCTAAAGGTGAAGGTTTAATCTCCACATTATTAATAACTATTCCTCTATATCTATAACATTTATCTGTTTCCAGTGAAATATTCGGTATTACCTTATTTAAAATCTGAATATCAGTTTTTTTATCCTTTCTTTTTTTATTAAAAATAGCTCCTATTTCCCTTGCAAGTCCCTTGATACTTAAGGCATCTCCTCTGTTTGGAGTTATATCTATCTCTATTAATCTTTCTTCTCCTAAACCTAAAAGTTTACTACCGTCAACTCCTACAGGTGTATCAGGTGGTAATAACCAAACTCCATCGACATTATTATCAGCTAAACCCAACTCCTCTAAAGATAAAAACATTCCATCTGATGTATAACTTCCAAACTTTCTCTCTTTTATTGTTATTCCTTTTATATTGGCTCCAATTTTAGCAAGTAATACAATACTGTTATTTTTAACATTATCTGCACCGGTTATTATCTGATAAGTTTTATTTCCATCTGTAGCTTCACATATATATAGTCTATCCTTTTCAGGATGTTTTTTAACAGATAAAACTTTTACAGTTATTATGTTTGGTATATACTCCCCAAATGTTTCAACTGTAGCCTCAAGTCCAGTTTCATTTAATCTCTCAACAACTTCTTCTGCAGATTTATCTATATCCACAAATTCTTTTATCCAGCTATACGGAACTTTCACTTTATTACTCCTTTTTTAAAAATTAAAATTGTTTTACAAATCTCATATCTCCATAGTAGAACAGTCGTATATCCGGAATTCTGTATTTAAGCATCACTATTCTTTCAACTCCTAGACCAAAAGCGAAACCTGAATATTCTTCTGGATTAATCCCTACAGCTTCAAATACATTTGGGTCAACCATACCGCTTCCTAATATTTCCAACCATCCAGTTCCTTTACAAACTCTGCAACCTTCACCATCACATATGCTACAGTTTATATCAACCTCAAAGGAAGGCTCTGTGAATGGGAAATAGCTAGGTCTTAATCTTATCCTAGTATTTTTTCCAAAAACCTCCTGTAAGAACTTTTGCAATGTCCCTTTTAAATCTCTATATGTGATATCTTTATCAACAAGTAAACCTTCTATCTGGTGAAACATAGGAGTATGGGTAGGGTCCATATCCTTTCTGTAAACTCTTCCCGGTGCAACAATCGCTATAGGTGGTTTTTCAGTTAACATTGTTCTTATTTGGACAGGTGAGGTGTGGGTTCTTAAAACATAACCATCTTTATTTATAAAGAATGTATCCTGCATATCTCTGGCAGGATGGTCTTTAGGAATATTTAACATATCAAAGTTATAATCCTCTCTCTCAATTTCAGGACCTTCAGCAACAGAAAATCCCATAGATATGAAGATATCAACTATCTCCTGCAATGTTTTAGTTATTAAATGTTGATGTCCTGTCTCTATCCAATGGGAAGGTAAAGTTATATCTACTCTGTTTTCTTTTAATTCCCGTTCTAGTTCAATTCTCTTTATATAGAGTAATTTATCCTTTAGTAAGCCTTCTATCTCCTCTTTTATCTGATTGGCTATCTTACCTATATCTTTTCTTTCTTCAGGAGGGAGTTTTCCTAAACTTTTTAAAACTTGTTTAATTTCTCCCTTTTTTCCTAAAAATTTAACTTTTATCTTATCTAATGAATTTTTATCTTTAGCTTCTTCTATAAGTTTTTTAGCATCTTCCTTTAACTTTAGTAAATCTTCCTTTAAGCCCACAATCTACACCTGCCCTACATTTGTTTATAAAACTCTACACATTTGCTGTCTGTTTCTCCTCTAATTTAGCCTTTGATATTTCAGCTAATTTTTTGAAACCTTCAGGGTCACTAACAGCCATATCTGCTAAAACTTTTCTATTTAGCTCTATACCAGCTAACTTTAATCCGTGCATAAATTGGCTGTAAGATAAACCATTTAGTCTAGCGGCAATGTTTATTCTTGTTATCCACAGTCTTCTGAATTCTCTCTTTCTTAATCTTCTATCTCTATACTCATACTGTAAAGACCTTAAAACCTGCTCCTTAGCTCTTCTGTAAACTCTGCTTTTCTGTCCATAATAACCTTTTGCTAACTTTAATATCTTTTTTTTATGTTTTTTTGAAGATGGTCCTTTAACTCTCATTTATTTCTACCTCCATTTTTTTTCAGTTTTAAACCATATTAGGTATTAATTTTTTGACTTTATCAACTAAATTTTCTGGCACATACTGAGCCTTTCTTCCCTGTCTCTTTCTTTTCCTAGTCTTTTTAGTGTTGTAGTGGGAAACTCCACCTTTCCAATACTTTATCTTACCTTTGGCAGTAACCTTAAACCTTTTAGCTGCAGTTTTATTTGTTTTCATCTTCTTTGCCATAATAAAAATTCCCTCCTTTAGATTGTGTGAACTAAAAGTTTAAATTCGGACAAATTAGTATAAATGATTTTCCTTAAAATTGGCAAATCAATAAAGTACCTGTCAGTTAGTCTTTAAAACTGCTTTTTATGATTATCAATATCTTTATACTCCATAAAATTGCAACTACGGATAGCCAAAATAGTATTACAAATAAAAACTGGAATTTGAAATCAAAAATCTGACTAAAGATAAGTTTATGGAAGATAAAGGGAATTGTTAGAAAAATAACAAACGTAGATAAAAGAAGAAAAAATAAAGTTATAAATAAATAAAAATATTCTTTTTTTCCTCTTTTATTCACTATTACTTAGTTAAAAGTATTTTTATATATGAAATTCCTGCAACATCTGGAGTGATTTTAATGATTATAAGTCTGTCTTCCTTTTTAAAGGCAAGTATTCCATCTGTGGAAACTGTTGCAAAATCTGGTTTCCAACCTTTCTCTGGCATATAGTCTGTGAAGAAGTTTATAAGCTGAACAGTTGAGGCTTTACCTGCATAAACTAAATAAGCTCTAATATCTCCTTTGTAGTCATAAATTAGAGATTGCTCATTTATAAATCTAAAGTTATCTGGGATAACAAATGAAAATCCACCCATAACTTTATTTTTCGGGATTAACTCTAATGGTGTTTCCTGTGCAGCCATCTGGAGTGTATTCACACAACTTGTGAAAATAAAAACTGTTGTAAAGATCAAAAGAATTTTTCTTAATGAATTCTTTAACATTTATAACCTCTTTTATTGCTTTTTTCAAACTATTATAAATCAAAATTATTGCAACTTTTAAGATAAACTTATGGACTTACCTGTAATCAGATAGAAGGAAAAGTTTAGAAACAGATAAAGAAAAACTTTGTAAAATATTTTTAAATCTATGAATTTGTTTTCTGACTTCTATCTCATCGTATCTATATCTTTTTGATTTCGTACTCTACAACAGAATTGCTATGTTCTTTTTTATTTTATCTACTTTTTTTACTTTTTTTATATGATTACAGATGAGGAAAAAATTATCTTATGAGTTTAGATTAATGGATTTTGTAGAGAATTTTAA
>JALSPY010000158.1 GCA_026985705.1 Hydrogenothermaceae bacterium
TCCTATTTCTACCTTTGCAGTTATAGGAGATTGAGCATCTGTAAAGTAGCTTGTGGTTGTCCAATTTGAAGGAATATTATCTCTAACATCTATTTTTAAAAGTCCCCCTTTCCAGTTATTTATATCACCATCTCTTCTCGCATAACCTACAAATACATAATCTGTTATTCCATCTCTGTTATAGTCATAGCCTTTAGTAAATAATCTACCGCTGAATGCATTTTGTATCCCTGTATCTATAATGTATGGGTTATTTATATTACTACCGTCTAACTTTATAATGAAAAATTTTAAGTTTTGATTTGAATTTCCGTAGTAGTTAGTAGGTCCTGAGCCAAACATAACATATGTTTTATCTCTTTTTTCTATAATTGCAGGACCTGAGTATGTAAAGCCTAAATCTGGGTGGCTAAACTCCCAAAGGAATTTTGGATTATTTATGTCAGTTATATCCAATGCAAAGTAGGAAGATAAACCTATACAATAACTAAAGTCTGGAGGTGATGAAGGTATCCAACTACACATAAAATTGAAAAATGAGTAATTTGAAGCACAACTTTCACACTCTTCTTTCATAAAATCCCATAGAGTAGTAGGACAAACCCATTTAGGTGGATTTACAGGTTTATATTTAGGGTCTGTTGAGGATGTTGTATCTCCTGTTCCACCTCCAAGTCTCATTGCTCCAATAAGAATTTTTCTACCATCTTTAGTGTTAAAAACATAAACTGAGCTATCTACATAGTAAGTATGACAGTAGTTCGGGTCTGTTAGAAATCTTAGGTATGGTAGCATATTTAATGGAATAAATGCCCATAACTCTTTACCTATGTTTTCCCCATCTAATTTAACAATGTTGTATCCACTTAACCCTTTATCTGTAGATTTACCTAATTCAAACACATGGAGCATTCCATCGTTAGCACCTACTATAATCACATTTTTATCATCATAATGAACTATTTTAGGAGATGAATGGATGATATCTCCAAGTTTCCAAACCTTTCCACCAGCTGTCCTATTTCTCCAACCTTCAAAATCTTTTCCCCTTATATATTTTATGAGTTTATCATAGTCATTATGTTGATTTAAACAGTCTAAAAATTGGTTCCATATTCCAATAAAGTCAAATGATGACATGTTATCAAAGTAATTACACATATTAAAACATTCAGCTGGAAATCCTAAAAGAGGTATTCTGAATATATCACCTTCATAACTTTTTGTTAACATAAAGTCTGATAAGGATGTGTATCTAAATTCTTTTAAACAACTTTCTCCCTTTTCACATGCCGCAAAGTATATTTTTCTATCATCACTTATATCTTCATTACTTTCATCAAAATCAGACCATAGGTTATAACCTGTTTCAAATAGATAATTAACCTCGTCTGGGTCATAGAGTTTTACATCTAAATCAGCTTTACTTCCATCAGTAGCTTTTACATTGTATCTATTTATTATTAAAGTTTTTTGGTTTTCCAATGCAAACTCTATTATTTTGTCTACAGTAGGATTTAAGATTTTATCTTGGTCTGTATCTTCTCTTATTGTATTGTCTACTAAGTAATACCAGTATCCATAAACTTTACCTATCCAGTCTATACCATATTTCTGTGTATAGAATAAAGATTGCGTTAGTATTGAACCTTTTAATTCTACTCCTGTAGCTGAGCTTTCCTTGTCTTCTTTTCCTAATACTGCAACAGCACCACCGGAATATGTGTATTTTTTTATAGCTGTGAATATTTGATTAAGAGCATTTTCTAATGCCTCACCACTTGAAGCATAAAAGTAAGCGTCTGGCTCTCCATCTCTGTTTTTATCCCACTCTTTACATTCGTCTTTGTAAGTTCCATTTGGATTACATTTAGGTCTAGGAAATGAAATATAATAACTCCAATCATATATGTTTATATTGAATGGGTAGTTATCACCATCTAAATCAGTAAAACTGCCTGCTGCAGCCGTAGACTTCATAGCCTTTTCCCCATAGCTGTTATTAGCAAATGTGAAAAGTGTAAATAGTAATGCTGTTTGCTTACCATCTAAATCACTTCTCAAATCATTTACATGCATCTCATAAGCTGGATTAATTGGGTCTTTTCTTCCATTCCACAAACCATCTGATATTAGTATTACCACATTAGTTTTACATGGTATAGTTTTTGCTAAATACTTGTCATAAAATGGGTCTACTTCTGTATTCTTATTTATATAATCTCTATTTCTTTCATAACCATGCTCATTAGATTGTTTTAAATAGTCCATAACCTCGTATAGAGCTTCTCCTGTAGGTGTCATTCCATATGGAAGTTCACCTTCTATCTTTGAAACTAAATAATCTATTCCATTATTCTCATAATCATTTAATCCAACTCTTATTTCTCCCTCTCTATCTGGGTTATAAGTTCCTCCAAAAACTATAAAAGCAAAATTTCCTAAATCTTTATTTTTTTGTAATACACCTTCCCTTTTATCAACCTTAACTTTTAAATATTTATTGTCATCTTCGGAAGTTCCTATAGGACAGGACTTATTGTTTTTAGGCCATATGTTTATCATCATATCGCATTCTTCATAAGCATTCTTAGAATAGTACCATCTATAACCATTACGTGAACAAGTATAACTTCCCCAATTTTTTATAAACACTTGCAAATTACATTTTTCATTACTACTTATTGTTAAAGTTCCGGTTCTATATCCCCCTCTATTTACTAGACATATGTTTCCATTACAATCTTTGGCTTTACCTCCAATCATTGCTTTAAGAGATACATCAATTCTAGATGTTGCAATCCAGTTTAATAAATTCCCAGACACACAATCAGGGCTATTTCCTATTCTATAATATTTACTATTCTCATCTATATTACAATTTGGATTTTTTTCCCAATATCCATTAGAGTTGTATTTGTAATAACTGTTAGGCTCAAAATATCCGTAATAGTTTTTATTTTTGTTGTATCTTTCAGTATAGGCTGGATCCTGCATACTTCCAGAGAAGTCCATAACCAATAGGATATTAGGTTTAGTGTTTACCTCCATAAATGGTGGGACTACACAGTAATTTTTCATCGTATCAGTTATTTCATCTGCTTTGGTTAATATTGATGAGAATAAAAAAACTAAAAAGACAATTAGAGAGGAGTAGGAGATATGTTTTTTTATTTTCATATTTTTACCCCTATTAAAATATCCGTATGATTATATATTTTAATCTTTAAATTTAGGTGAATCTCCTTATTTAGTGTGAAAATTCTGTGAAATCATTGAAATACTGTAAAATATTTTTAGATTATTTAGTTTTATCAAAATCTTCCCAAAAGGTAGGTAATACTTTATGAGATATTATGAACCTTTTTCTAGAAAGTATAGACCTAAAACTTTTGAAGAAATTATAGGTCAGGAAAGTGTTGTTAAAACTTTAAGAAATGCTATAAAACTTGGAAGAATTGCCAATGCATATATATTTGCAGGTTCTAGAGGTTTAGGAAAGACTACCATCTCTAGAATTTTAACAAAATGTTTAAACTGTGAAACTGGAATAACAGACAAACCATGTGGAAAGTGTGAGAACTGTTTGGAGATAGACAAAGGCTCTTTCCCAGATATGTATGAGATTGATGCTGCATCTAACAGGGGTATAGATGATATTAGAAATATTAAAGAAAATGTTAGTTATGCACCTATAAAGGGGAGATATAAAGTATATATAATAGATGAAGCTCATATGCTAACTAGGGAAGCTTTTAATGCTCTACTAAAAACCTTAGAAGAGCCTCCTCCCCATAATATTTTTATTTTAGCAACTACAGAATTACATAAAATTCCTGATACTATTAGGTCTAGATGTCAAACATTTATTTTTAGGCCACCAAATAAATCTCAAATTGTTGAATATCTTAAGAGAATTTGTGAAAAAGAGGAGCTAGATTATGAAGAAAAAGCTTTAGAAATCTTAGCTGATGCAAGTGAAGGTGGGATGAGGGACAGTGCCAGTTTACTAGACCAAGCAACTGTCTTTAGTGAGGGAAAAATTACAGTAGAAAATGTTGAGAAGATGTTAGGTTTTATTCCAAGCTCTATAATTGATAGATTTTTGGTAGGTTTAAAGGAAAACAGAATTAAAGACTTAATTTTACTTGTTGAAAAGATAGAAAAATCAGGATATGACTTAAATATATTCTGGAAACAGATAGTAGATAAAATACAGGAAATACTGATTAACCTTTCTTTAAACGGAGAGGATAAATACTTTTCTAAAGAAGAGATAAAAAAACTTATTTACATACAGACTATATTCAGTAAAGCTATAGGAGAAGCCAAATCTTTTCAAAGTCCAAAACATATATATCAGTTAGCTATTTTAAAATTAGAATATATACCTAACATCCTTTCCATAAAGGAGCTAATAGAGAAAGGGATTAGTATAGATACTTCTTTAGATACTCAAATTAAAGAAAATATAGATAAGGGAAATACAGCAAAAGAAAGTTCACTTGAAAGTGATAAGAAAAAATTAAGTATTGATGATATTTTGAAAAGGATAAAATCAGAGATTGGGGGAATAGTCTTTTCTATACTTAAAAACTCCAAAATTGAGGAGAGAGAGGATAATTACACTATTTTTATAGATAAGAAACAATTAGAGTTTATTGATGTTAATAGTATTAAAAATTATTTTCCTAAACCTATAAAACTTGAAACTATAGAGACAAATCAGAGTAGAAAACCCAAAAAACGAAATGAAACTGTTGAAAAAATAAGAGAGTTATTCAAAGGAAAAATAATAAGTGAAAGATATAGTGAAAAGTAGTTTTTCACTGTCTTGTTGCAATATTTATCTCATTTATTCCCAGCTGTTTTGCAAGGTCTATTACTTTTACGACTTTGCCATATTCAACTCTTTTATCAGCTACTATTATTAAGGCTTTGGCATTTATATTTCTAATATAGTATCTAATATCATCTAGACTTACCTCTCTACCTCTAACATAATACTTTCCATCCTTGTCTATTACTACTTGAGCTGGCTCAACCTTTGGTGTTCCCATGGATGCCTCAGGTAAAAAAACTCTTATAGATGATACCGGGGAAAGTGTGGAAACTATTCCTAGAAATAGGATAATAATAAACGCTATATCAACGAAAGCTGTCATATCTATAAGATGTTTTGTGTCTTCTAAACTTCTAGCGTGTTTTCTAAAATTCATTGTGTCTTCCTTCCCTTGATATATCTAAGAGAAGATTTATAACTTCTATAGCTAAACTCTCAAGTTCAGAAATTATATAGCTTATCTTAGATTTAAAATACCAGTATGCAGCTAATGAGGGTATAGCAATGGATAAACCAAATGCAGTAGTTAATAATGCCTGAGATATTCCTTTTGAGAGTATCTCTGGATGTCCTAGACCTGTTAGTGCTAATGCTTCAAAAACCTGTATCATTCCTGTAACAGTTCCTAAAAAACCTAATATTGGAGCAACTGACGCAATTGCACCTATAGCATTAACTAAACCTTCAAGTTTAGGTATCTCAACACTTGCTATCTCATCAGCAGCAAGTTTTAAGTTTTCCTCTGAACTTTTACCTTTTAGGAAGCTCTCTATTAAAAAAACTACCAATCTGGTTGATATTGTGTCTTCTCTTTTTGCTACCTTTAATGCTTCATCTAGTTCACCTTTTTTTAAGAAAATCAAAACCTGTTCCAAAACTTTTTCAGGAAATAATTTTGCTATAGATAAACTCATAAATCTTTCTATTATTATTGCAAAACCTACTATACCTAAAATAAGAAGTGGATACATAAGAATTCCGCCTTTAGAAAACACTCTTAAAATGTCAAGAATTAAATCCAACTTATCCTCCCTTATGTGTTTTTACTGAATTTTATTTTATCTTAAGTCTTTCTACTAAAATTGGCTATATTTTTTCACTTTTTTAACTGTTTGTATAAAAGTTTTTCATCTTTATTTAAATACTTAACATTTACTTTATTTAACATTTTTTCAGCATCTTTTACTTTACCCTGCTTTTTCAATATTTCGGCTACTCTTAATCTAGCTTTAGAAACAAACTGTTTTAAATCTGGATAAAGATAAATAACGTTTAGATAACTGTTAATTGCTTCATCTTCTTTTCCTAACTGTTGATAAATCCTTCCCATGTAGTAATAACTTTCTCCTGCAATTTTGTAATCATCACTGTTTGTTGCTTCCTCAAAGTATTTTAAAGCTGTGTTTAAATCTCCCAACCTATAACTTATTAAACCTAAGTAATAGGCAATTTCTTTTTTATAACTACTGTTTTTATAGTAAAGCTTCTCGAAGTAATATTGAGCATTTTTTAAGTTTCCTATCTTAAAGTATAAAAATGCTAATTTATATATATTGTTGTCTGTTTGTGGTAGCTCCTTAGCATACCTTATAGCCATAGGATAATTACCTTCTTCCTCATATATCTTTGAAAGAAGTTCTAAAACATCGTTTCTAAACTTACCATTAACGTATTTCTGTAAGTATTCCTGTGCCAGTTTTTTAGCTTTGTTAAAATCTCCCTTTATATACATTAAATAGGCTAGCTTGTATAAAGCATAATCACTTTCTTCTTTTTCTTTCTTTATCAGATATTTTAATAATTTTTCGGCTTTATCATACTTTTTCTTTGATATAAAAATATCTGCAAGTTGAAGTCTTAAAAGGTCTGCTAGAGGGTATCTTGGATATTTTCTTAGAAATGCTAATATCTGTTTTTCAACATCTCCTTTAGAATTCTCCATTTCTAGAACGGTTAGTTGGTAAGCAGCATCTGTAGCCTCTTTGGAGTTTGTATGTTGTTTAATAAAAGTCTCGTAAATTTTTCTAGCTAAATCTTTTTTTCCTAGATTATAATAGCTGTCTGCAAGTCTTAAAGTAGCTAATTTTTTTAGCTCTTCATTTTTTGTATTTGATATGAATTTTCTAAATTCTTCTATAGCTTTTTCATAATCTCCCTGAGTAAAAAATGAGTAAGCATACAGATAACCTGCTTCTTGAGATATTTTGTCAAATCCTCTAGCTAGCTTTTCTAAAATATTTCTTGCTATATCATATTCACCTTTTTTTAGATATATGTACGCTTCTAAAAATTTTGCTTTTTTAGTTTTTAATTTAGATATAAATTTTAAAGCAGTGTCAAAATCGTTTAAATTAAAGGCAGATACTGCTTTCATATATGGATTTATAAAGGATTTAAAGGCTTTATCATATTGTTTCTTCTTAAAGAAAAACCAGCCTAAAAGATTTCTAGCCTCATTTCTATCCAATTTTGAAATTTGTCTTATAGTATCCAGATAACTTTTTTCTTTATCAAGTCTGTAGTATAAGTCAGCTAAAAGTTTTAATGCATTCAGCTTGTAATCTCTAGGTAAGTTATAATTCAAAGCTTCTATTAAATATTTAGTTGCCTTTTCATTTTTTCCAAGCCAAACTAATGTATATCCTGTAAACAGCTTAAAATATGGGTCATTAATATCTTTCATTAATTGATAGGCATACTTATACTTACCTCTATTATAAGCAGTAATAGCTAACTTTTTCTTTATATCTTCTTTATACTCTGTAGAGATTTTTAAGGATTTTTGGAGTAATGAGAAAGCCTCTTCAAATTTACCTTTTTTAATATAAATATCTGCCAGCTTAAGATATATATTTTGAGCTAAAAGCTTATCTCTTCCCTCTAAAGTTCCAGCTAGTTTTAAAGCTTTATTAAACTCACCCTTTTTTAAATTTACTAATGAAAGACCATAAATAGCGTATGTGGAAAGTTTATCAACACTTCCATAATCTTTTAAATACTTTCTAAATAAAATTTCCGCATTAGCTAAATCATTTAATTTTAGATAACTTAGACCCATTAAGAGATTAGCCTGTTTTTTATAATTATCACTTTTAACCTTTTCTAGATATGAAATCGTATTTTTATAATTTTTATTTATAAAGGATAAGAAACCTTTTACATACCTACAATACTCTATAAAAGCTATATCAAGCTCATCACATTTATATAATTTTGAAAGTTTTAAGGATTGCTTATAATCCTCTTTTAAAAAGTAATTTACTGTTAGAAGAAAATCTGTATCAATAGATTTATTCAGATTTTTTAAAATATTATCAGCTTCCTTATATTTACCTAGCTGTAATGCTAAAATTACTGCAGATTTACAGGATGCTAACTTTTCAGGGAAAGGTTTAGGAAAATGGCAGCCTTTCAAAAAGTATTTGTATGCTTCATTTTTTTCTAATCCCTTGTATTTGGTAAGTCCAAGTAAATAATAAGCTCTACCTTCTAAATCTTTCTTATAATCCTTCTGTTTAGAAATGTAGCTGAAAAGTTTATCTAATAAGTCTTCAGTTAAGTAATACTCTTTTTTATAAAAATTTTCTATAGCATCTGCAAGTAATGCATTGTCCTTAGGTAATCCTAAAAATGTTTTAGGTTTTTCCATAAAAACTTCTATAGGAGGGACATCTACAGGAGGAATAGGTTTAATATACTCTTCAAAATTCTCTTTTATGTTTATTTTTACTTTATAATCTATAACCTTTGGAGGATATACAGCAGGTTTTTCTTCATATTTTTCATTAATTACTTCTATAGGAAAAACGACTTCAGGAGCATTTATTTTAACTTCGGCAAATAATTTTGTTATTAAGATAAAGAAAAATAGAATAAATATTTTTAACTTTTTCATCTTACTACTCCGAAACTAACTATTTAAAATATTTTTAGCTTTAATTATATCTAATTTTATCTGGTTTACTAATTCTGTAAGTGAGTTAAATTTTTTTTCTTCTCTAATAAATTTTAGAAAATGTATATTTATATACTCATTATTTATATTCAATTTTTCCTCTAAAATATGAGCTTCAAGTAAAAGCTTATTTCCATTTACAGTTGGTCTAGTTCCATAGTTGATAACAGATTTGTAAAAATGTTTTTTATACTCAACAAAACCAGCATAAACTCCCTTTTTTAAGCAAACTCTTTTATCCGGTGATATATTCAAAGTTGGAAAACCTAGTTTTCTACCTAACTTATTTCCTTCTATAACTTTTCCTCTTAAGAAGTAAACTCTCCCTAAAAGACTTTTCACACTTTCAACTTTTCCGTTTTTTAATAATTCTCTTATTTTAGTGCTACTAATCCGTATGTTTTCTTCAACAATAGGATTTATCACTTTCAATTCATAATTATAATTTTGTTGCTTAGACTTTAAAAAGTCTATATTTCCTTCCTTTCTATATCCAAATCTCCAATCGTAGCCTACAACTAGTTTTTTACAATTTAATTTTTGGATTAAAAATTTTAAAAATTCATCAGCTTTTATTTTCAAAAATTTTTGATTAAATTCTATTATATAGAGATAATCTATATTAAGAGTTTTTAATATATAGATTTTTGTTTCAAAATCTGTGATTAAACATCTTGTATTAGAAAAGTATAACTTTGGAGGAGGCTCAAAAGTAATAATTAAACTTTTTAAAGTTGTTTCATTCTTTAATTCTTTTATTATTTTTTGATGTGCCTTATGTATACCATCAAAAGTTCCAACTGTGCATGAAGTTCTTTCTAATACAGGTAAGCTATTTTCACTTAATATTATCATTAGCTATTCTTGATTAGTTTCTTTAGATTGGTTTTTCTCCATATACTTTTTATATCTTTCATCTTGTTGAGCGTGTTTCTTCATATACTTAAATATAAATATTAATATACCTATGGCTATAGACCAACCTATAAAATGGATTATTCCCTGCATAGCTGTATAATGCTCTTCAGACATATTAATTCTGCCTTGATAAGGCTCCATTCCAAAGGCTAAACTACTAAAAATTAAAAATAAGGGGAAGGCGAATATTTTAGCTTTCTTTATCATGTCCATATTACTCTGTTATCTTCAAATTTTGGCACTTTATATCTATAACTAGGATTATATAACTGATAAACTCTTTTATCAAACGGATATATATTTAAGACATCGTAGGCTATATTTCTTATTAAGATGTTATATCCTTTAACAATCTCATTAAAATCTTCCTCTTCATCATAATACTCACTTAATATCATTTTTACTTTTGTTATTTCGTTATCAAGATATGCTTTAATAAGTTTTGAAACATCATCATTATCTGTTTCACCTGTAATTATATATTTCAACAGCTTTAAATATCCTCCAAAATTTAAAATTTGAATTAGATTTAACTCTTCTTCACTTTCTTTTTCTATTGTTGATTTAATTTCATCAAAGATATCATCCAGTTTTTTAATTAAATCATTTGCCTCTATCTCGCCAGTTATAAATCTACTTACCAAATTCATTACTAATATATTCTTTTCACTTGATAATTCATCAGAATAATTGTCAAACAGTTTATTAGCTTCTTTAAAGTTAAATTTCTTAAAAAAGTATAAGTATTTAAAAATTGGTGAAAAGTTTTCTATAGCTTCATCTCTGTCTAAAC
>JALSPY010000159.1 GCA_026985705.1 Hydrogenothermaceae bacterium
TGTTAATCAAATCAGAAATAGAATAACCATTCAGATTAAACGCTCCTGTTGGACAAACATTGGAACAACCACCACAACTAACACAGTTTTCAGGATTAAAAATAATTTTGTAATCTTCAGAAATAATTGTGTTTTCTATAGGACATATATCTACACAAAGTTTACATGAACTATCTTTAAAATAAATATGAGTACAGTTAGAAAAATTAAAGGATATATTAGCCATATCTAAATTTTCTCCTTAAATCTAAATAGTATTATGAAACTTTATTTTATAGAGTAAACCGTTAAATTTGTTTGAAACAGCTCATAAAATATACTTAATTCTTATCAATCACAATTGGTGTCTAACATAAAGTCAATATCATCATTTCCTAACACTCTTATTATACTTGTTGAACCGGTTATACCACCTACAAATCCAACTAATGCTACTATACAGTCTTTATCTTTATTAAAGTCTTCCGTATATGCCTTATTTACAAATCTACATAAAAGCTTATCTGATAAGAATTCGTCCTCTATTACCATATAAGGTATAACTCCCCAAACTATATTTAATCTTCTTAAAGTTTTTGTATCATGTGTTATAGCTAATATTGGAGCTTTCGGACGGAATTTAGAAACATTCCTAGCTGTTTTCCCACTTTTTGTAAATGTAGCAATTGCACTTGCTTTTATTTTTTCTGACAGTTCACTACTTGAATATGCTATAGACAATGTTCTATCACCTAAAACATCATATCTCCTATGATAGGAATAAACTTTTTCTGCCTCTAAAATGGTTTTTCTCATTACTTTTATAGCTTCTATAGGATATTTTCCAACAGTTGTTTCATCAGAAAGCATAACTGCATCTGTTCCATCTAAAACAGCATTAGCTATGTCTGAAACCTCAGCTCTTGTTGGTCTAGGAGATGAAATCATAGAAGTTAACATCTGTGTTGCTGTTATTACAGGCTTTCCTGCAGTATTACATTTGCTTATAATTTCTTTTTGAATAATTGGAACTTTTTCTATATCTATCTCAACTCCTAAATCTCCACGGGCTACCATAATACCATCCGCATCAGCAATAATCTCATCTATATTCTCAATAGCCTCATGTTTTTCTATTTTTGCAAATAAAGGTTGGTCTCCCCCAAAATCTTTTATTATTTCTTTAGCTCTTTTTATATCCTCTGCAGTTTTTACAAATGATAAAGCTATAATATCTATCTCATTATCTACAGCAAATTTTATATCTTTTATATCCTTTTCAGTTATAGATGATATATTTATCTTTGCACTTGGAAAATTAACTCCCTTTCTTGAAGAAATAACTCCACCTACAATAACTTTCGCAACAATTCCATCATGATTTTTTTCTATAACTTCAAGTCTAATTAATCCATCAGCTATGTATATTAAATCTCCTACTTTTAACTGCTCTAAAACCTCCGGATAGTTTAGGCTTAATACTTTATTTTTTTTATTACCGATAACTTCTTCCTTTGTTAAAACAATTTTATCTCCATAATGGACATATATAGGTTCTTCAACTAAACCTAATCTTATTTTAGGTCCTGATAAATCCTGTAGTATAGCTACTGGCTTACCTACTTCTTCAGAAACTTTTCTAATTTTTAGTATATTTTCTTTATGTGTTTTGTGGTTTCCATGTGAGAAATTAAGCCTAAATACATCAACTCCATTTATTATTAGCTCTTTAATTATTTCCTCTTTATCTGTAGCTGGTCCCAGTGTAGCTACAATTTTTGTCTTTTTTTCCTCCATTATTTACTCCAAATTTTTTGTTTCAATTATAAATTAGTTATATAAAATTTATATTAAAAATATTTAAAATAAATAGTATCATTTATAGATATGGATAGATGGAACAGTTTAAATAATAATTAAATTAAAAACTTAGGTAGAATAAAAGAGGCTTATTTAAAAATAAAGCCGTTAACTGTTTTAAAAAGCAAGTGAAGTATTAGAAGTTTTAAGAATAAGTAGAATAACTCTAAAAAGATTAAGAGAAAAAGGTTTAATTAAAGCCTTTAGAAAACCAAATAGAGCTATATAAATAGTTTTGCATTTCAAATGGTTGGAAAATCAATGGAATATATAAAAACATAGCTTCTGCTCTTGATTTTGATAATAGAAAAGATTTTGACAATTAATCAAAGAAATAATGCAATATAAAGTAGAAAGAGTAATTATCTCATTTTATATGCTTTACTATCAGATAAGCCATACAAGCCAAAAGGAGAAAATAAAGAAAATAAACTAAAAGAGCTTAACCAAATACTTCAAAACACACAAAAATCAGGAGAACTAAAATACTTTTTAAAACAACTAAAACAGCAAAAACAAAAGATAAAAAACAACTACATAATACAAACACTAATAAAGCAACTAATAAAAGATTATAAAAGCTATTTCAAAAGTTTAGAGTAAACTCAAGGGACAACCAAAGTCACTAAAAGCAAAAAAACTAAAAGACACAAAGACATTCACAGCCCAGCTAGACACAAATACATTTAAAAGAATAGGTAAAACACACCTGTTAATAACACTAACCTTTGAT
>JALSPY010000160.1 GCA_026985705.1 Hydrogenothermaceae bacterium
AAAAGGGAAGACTTTCTATCTGTTAAAAATTAGCCTTCCCTAATTTTTTTATAAATCACACTTCTCTTTATTTATTTTAATTTCTTCATTTTCATCTTTTGGTATTCCAACATCATTTCTTATCTGTCCATCTCCAAATATTATAAACTTAGGAATGGTTAACTCCTCTAATCCCATTGGACCCCTTGCGTGTATCTTATCAGTGGATATTCCCATTTCTGCACCTAAGCCAAACTCATTACCATCTGTAAATCTTGTTGATGCATTTATATAAACTGCTGCACTGTCAACCTCATTAATAAATCTCATACCTTTTGTGTAATTTTCTGTAATTATAGCTTCAGAGTGTGAAGAGCCATACTTATGGATAAAATCAATAGCTTCATCTAAAGAGTTAACAACTTTAACAGCAATTATTAAATCTAAAAATTCCTCATAAAAATCTTCTTCTGTTGCTGGAACTATTTTTGTATTTTCAGCTAGTTTATTATTTTTAAGTATGTTATAGGAAACTTCATCACATCTCATCTCAACACCAGCTTTCCCATAGTAGTAAGCTATTTTCGGTAAGAAATCCTCTGCTATATCTTTATGAACGATTAGATTTTCTATAGCATTACAGACTGAAGGTCTTTCAACTTTTGAGTTGTATGCAATATTTAAAGCTTTATCGAAATCTGCTTCATTATCAATATATAGATTGCATACTCCCTTGTAATGTTTTATAACTGGCATTTTTGCTTTTTCTGCAACTGCTCTAATTAAACCTTCTCCACCTCTTGGAATAACAACATCTATATAATTATCCATTTCCAACAATTCGTTAACTATTTCCCTTTCTGTTGTGTTTACAAACTGAATAGCCTCTTCAGGAAAACCTGTTTCTCTACAAGCTTGTTTTAAAATATCAACTAAAACTCTGTTTGAGTTTATAGTCTCACTTCCACCTTTTAAGATAACTGCATTTGAAGACTTCATACACAATGATGCTGCCTCTATAGTAACATTAGGTCTAGCTTCATAAATTATCAGTATAGTTCCTAGTGGAACTCTCATTCTTCCAACTTTTAAACCGTTAGGTCTGGTCCACATTGATATTATCTGTCCTACTGGGTCTGGTAGAGATGCAACATCTTTTAAAACTTGAACCATACCATTTATTCTTTTTTCATTTAAAGCCAATCTATCAAGTAAAGCCTTCTTATATCCTTTCTTTGATGCAAATTCTAAATCTTTTTTATTTGCTTCTATTAGTTCCTCTTTTCTCTCTAAAATTAATTCACTGGCTCTTAATAAAGTTTTATTTTTAACCTCTGTTGTTAATTTTCTTAACAGAGTTTGTGATTTTTTAGCTTTTTTTCCTAACTCTTCAGCATATTTTTTTAGCTCCATTTGGTTTTACCTCTTAATAGGAATATATACTCTATTTTATCAGAGAAAAGTTTTTATTTTTCTGTTGGAGATATAGATTAAAAATTAATTACAAAGGAGTTTTAAATAAAGATGGAAATATAAGTTGTAATATAGAAAGGAAGAAATAATACATTAAAATATATTAGAAATCTAAATTGAGGTGATTAATTATGAAAGTAGTGGTGGAGTTTCCAGAAGATGTTATAAAGATACTTAATATACCGAAAGATGAACTTTCTTCTGAATTAAAGACACAAATAGCTTTATTTTTTTATGAAAAAGGAAAACTTTCATTTGGTAAAGCAAGGGAGCTTGCTGGTTTAAGTGTGTGGGAATTTATGGAAAAGTTAAAAGAAAATCAGATACCATTAAAGTATGATGTTGAAGATTTCAAAGAAGATTTAGAAACGGTAAAAAAACTATGAAAAAAGTTATTTCTAATGCTTCTCCTTTGATAGCTTTATCAAATATTTCTCAGTTGGAACTTTTAGAAAAACTTTTTCAGAAAATAATTATTCCAAAAGCTGTTTATCAGGAAGTTGTTGAGGAAGGAAAAGGTAGAATTGGAGCTAAAGAAGTTAAAAAAGCTATTGATAAATGGATAGAAGTTAAAGAGGTTAAAAATTCAAATGAAGTAAAAACCTTAAGAGCAATTTTAGATTATGGAGAAGCAGAGGTAATTGTTTTGGCACAAGAAATAGAAGCTGACTTATTGATTTTAGATAACAGGGAACCTCGTCTTTTTGCAAAACATTTAGGATTTAAATTAATTGGCACAATAGGTATTTTAATATCAGCATATGAAAAAGGATATTTAGAAAATCCTATTGAAAAGATTTTTGAATTAAAAGAAAAAGGCTTTTATATAAGTGATAGATTATTAACAGAAATAATAAAACAATTAAAAAGGTAAGGGAAGAATAAAAACTAAAGATTGGTTAAATGGATAAATTTTTAAAGAAAAGAGTAAAATAAAAAAATACTGTTAATTTTTTAACAGGAGGGGCTAAATATCAATTTAAAGGATTTATCTATAGATTTTTTTAAAGAGAACTATATACTACCTGCTGGAGAAGATACAGTATATATAACTGATAAAACACCCTTCTATGTTATTGAAGACATTAGATTTT
>JALSPY010000161.1 GCA_026985705.1 Hydrogenothermaceae bacterium
ATTGCCTATGAATGGGAAGGAGGAAATAATCATAGATAAATTAGAAGTGCAAATACCGGAAGAAGTATATTTTTTAGTTGTAGGCTCTCAGGATGAAAATATAAAAGAGTTTGAAAATTTGTTTCATATTCAGATAATCCCTAGAGGAAATAGATTAATAGCTCAAGGTGAAAAAGAAAATATAGACAGGTTTGAGGAATTTTTGAATATTCTTTCTAAAAAGTTTGATGAAGATAAAATTCAAACTTCAATGGATGTTTTATCTTTAGCAATGAATATTTCAAAGAAAGAGGAAACAGACAAAACTGAAGATTTTGTAGAAAAAAAAGTTATTTTAATGACCCACAGAAAGAAACCTATAGTTGCAAAAACAAAAAGTCAGCTAGTTTATGTAAACACAATAGAAAATAATACAATCACATTTGGAATAGGGCCTGCAGGAACAGGTAAAACATACTTAGCTATGGCTATGGCTGTCTCATATTTAAAACAAAATAAAGTAAATAGAATAATATTGACCCGTCCAGCAGTTGAAGCTGGAGAAAAACTTGGATTTTTACCGGGAACAATAGCTGAAAAAGTTGACCCATACTTAAGACCTTTATACGATGCACTATACGAAATGGTAGATGCAGATAGAATAGCAGATATGCTAGAAAAAAACATAATAGAAATTGCTCCTTTGGCATTTATGAGAGGTAGAACTTTAAATGATGCCTTTATTATTCTTGATGAAGCCCAAAACACAACAAAAGAACAGATGAAGATGTTTTTAACACGAATAGGTTTTGGCTCAAAGGCGGTAATTACCGGAGATATAACACAGATAGACCTACCTAAAATATCCCAATCAGGATTAGTTGAAGCTATGGAAGTTTTAAATGGAGTTGAAGATATAGGCTTTGTATACTTTTCAGAAAAAGATGTTGTAAGACATCCCGTTGTTCAAAGAATAATAAAAGCCTATGAAAGATATGAAAGCAGGAAATAGTCTTTAAATCCTTATCATTTCTTGTTTTTCTGTTATTATTTCTTAATTTTCTGTTAAAATAAAAATTACAACAAAATATAAAAAAAGGAGAAAAAGAAAGATGGAGATCAAAGTATCAACAGGTCATCTCAAAAATGCTAGAACAAAAGCCATAGTTTCATTCTTATTTAAAGAGGATAAAAAATTTTCTATAGAGTTGGATACATTAAATAATCTACTGGGAAACGGTATAGCTGAATTAAAAAAAGACCAAAAGTTTAATGGAGATTTTGGAGCTACACTTATCGTTCCTACATTTAAAACTATAAAAGTCAACTATATAATCTTAATTGGAGCTGGTAGCAAAAAAGATTTTGATTTAGATAAAGCTAGAAGATTAGGGGCTAAAGCAGTTAAAACATTAGAAAGTTTAAAAATAGATAAGTTTTTAATAGATGTTGAAAGTTTAGTTGTAGGTAGAGAAAAAGAGGAAGATTTAGCTCAGGCAATAACTGAAGGAATAATATTAGGTAGTTATAAATTTGATAAATATTTGTCTAAAAAATCAGAATTTAATATAAAAGAGGTTTTTATCAGAGTTAAAAGAAAAGCTAAAGTTGATACTGAAGAAAAAATTAGATTAGCTAAAATTTTAGCAGAAGCTCAAAACTTTACTAGAGATTTAGTGAATGAGCCCGGTAATGTGATAACACCAGTAAAACTTGCAGAAATAGCAGAAGAATTAGCTAAAAAGTATGGATTTGAGATAAAGATATACGATGAAGAAGAAATAGAAAAAATGGGAATGAATGCTTACCTGTCTGTTGCTAAAGGAAGTGCAAATCCACCTAGATTTATACATATAGCTTATAAACCAGAAAATCCTACTAAAAAGATAGCATTAGTTGGTAAAGGTTTAACCTTTGATAGTGGTGGATTAAATATAAAACCCGGTGATTTTATGAGATGGATGAAAATGGATAAATCAGGTGCTTGTGCAGTTTTAGGAGTATTCAAAGCTTTAGGCGAGTTAGGAGATTTAAAACCTAATATAGAATTACATGGTATTATTGCAGCAGCTGAAAATATGCCTGATGGTAAATCTTATAGACCAGATGATATTATTATTGCCAAAAATGGTGTAAGTATAGAAGTTGGAAATACAGATGCAGAGGGAAGATTAACACTCGCAGATGCATTAAGTTATGCTTCAGAATTAAAACCTGATGCAATAATTGATATGGCAACATTGACAGGGGCATGTATTGTTGCATTAGGAGAGTATACTGCAGGAGTTATGGGAAATAATCAAAAACTTATAAATGAGATTTTAAGTGTTTCCCAGAAAACTGGAGAGTGGATGTGGCAACTACCGTTTAACGATATGCTGAGGGAACACATAAAAGCTCCTTCTGCAGATGTTTATAATATTGGAAAAAGTAGATATGGTGGAGCTATAACTGCAGGATTATTTTTAGAAAAATTTGTAGATAAAGATATTCCTTGGGTGCATATTGATATAGCGGGACCAGCTCACACCACTACAGGATGGTACTATCATCCAAAAGGTGGGACA
>JALSPY010000162.1 GCA_026985705.1 Hydrogenothermaceae bacterium
TGCTTATGCATACAGACAGCTATCACTTCTATTAAAGAGACCACCGGGAAGGGAAGCTTATCCGGGGGATGTATTCTATCTACACTCAAGACTTTTAGAGAGAGCGGCAAAATTAAATGATGAGTTAGGGGCTGGTTCATTAACAGCATTACCAATAATTGAAACTCAAGCTGGTGATGTTGCAGCATACATTCCAACAAACGTTATCTCTATTACAGATGGTCAGATATTCCTTGAAACTGACTTATTCCACAAAGGTGTAAGACCAGCTATTAACGTTGGTTTATCAGTTTCTAGGGTTGGTGGTGCAGCTCAAATAAAAGCTATGAAACAGGTTGCAGGGACATTAAGATTAGAGTTAGCACAGTTTAGAGAGTTAGAGGCATTCGTTCAGTTTGCATCTGAGTTAGACAAAGCTACTCAACAACAGATAGCTAGAGGTCAGAGATTGGTTGAGTTATTAAAACAACCACCTAACAGACCAGTTCCAGTAGAGAAACAGGTTGCAATTATATATGCAGGGACAAGGGGATACTTAGATGATGTTCCTGTTGAAGCTATTCAAAAATTTGAGCAGGAATTTTATGTATTCTTAGATAATGAGAGACCTGAAGTATTGGAACTTATAAGAAGGGAGAAAAAGTTAACTGATGAGATAGAAACTAAACTTAAAGAGGCTATAGAGACGTTTAAGAAGAAAGTTGCATTTTAAGTAGAGAAAGCTAGTTCTATATGCTGAGCTGAGACTATAAGGGAGGCAAAAAATGGCAAAACTCTCACCAAGAGATATAAAGAGGAAGATACAAGGTATTAAAAACACTCAAAGAATTACTAAGGCTATGAAGGCGGTTTCCGCCGCAAAACTAAATAAGGCTAAAGCAAAACTAAATGCTACTAGACCCTACTCCGAAAAACTGTATGATTTAATCAACGATTTGGCGGCATTTGTTGATAGAGATATACATCCATTATTAAAAGTCAGAGATGAGAAAGTTATTGATTTTGTTGTAATTACAGCAGATAGAGGATTAGCTGGAGCTTTTAACTCTAATGTTATAAAAAGAACCGTAAACACTGTAAAAAAACTTGAGGAAGAGGGAAAAGAAGTAAATTTAATCTTGATTGGAAGAAAGGCAGTGCAGTTTTTTAAAAACAAAAACTTTAAGATTAGAGAAGAGTATGAGGATATATACAGAGACCACTTAAACTTGAGATTTACCTCACAAGTTGGAGGAGCCATAGCTCAAAGATACGCTGAGGAGCAAATAGATGCAGTTTATTTAATAAACAATGAGCTTATAACTACAGCTACATATGAAACAAAAATTAGAAAGCTTTTACCTATAGAGCCAAAGATAGATTATACAAAGCTTTCAGAATTAACTAGATACAACATTGAGCCTTCTTCTGAAGAAGTTTTAGAAGAGTTGATGAAGAGATATATTAACTTCCAGTTATACAGGGCTTTAGTTGAGAGCTCTACAGCAGAACATGCGGCTAGAATGATAGCTATGGATAATGCAACTAGAAATGCAGGAGAGGCTATTAAGAAATGGACTATTATATTCAATAAAGCAAGACAGGAAGCTATTACAACAGAATTGATAGACATAATAAACGCAGCAAACGCTATCAGCTAACATTCCGATTTTTCTTCTTTTTATTTTTTCTAACTTTTAAATTCAAATCTAAAAATACTCTTTTCATCTCAAATTTTGAAACTTTTCATCTCAAATTTTGAAAAGATTTATTAATCTATTAAGTAGATTTAAAACTAAGGATGATTTCAAATATAGAAAGTTTTTAAAATTAATGAAAAATAGATTAAACTTTTTATTCGTTTTTTGAAAATTAATTATAAAATTAAACTGGTTAATAATTAGAAAGAGGAAAAAAATGAAAAGATTGGTCTTAATAGACGGCTCATCATATATGTATAGAGCTTTTTATGCATTACCACCTCTTACAAGCCCTAAGGGAGAACCTACAGGGGCGATATATGGCTTTATTAGAATGTTATCTTCACTTATAAAGGAAGTTAATCCTGATTATATAGCTGTTGTATTTGATTTATCAAAAAAAACATTTAGACATAAAAAAGTTAAAAGTTATAAAGCTACTAGACAAGAAACACCCGATTTATTAAAGGAGCAAATTCCAAAGATAAAAGAAATTTTAAAGTTATGGGGAATTAAAGTTCTTGAGCTAGAAGGTTATGAAGCAGATGATATAATTGCTACATTGACAAAAAAATTTAAAAACAGTTATGAAGTTTTAATAGTATCTCCAGATAAGGATATGATACAACTTGTTGATAAAAATGTTAAACTTTTAAACCCAATCCAAAATATTATTTATGATGTTGAAAAGGTGAAGGAAAAATACGGAATTTTCCCAAATCAGTTTGTTGATTATCAATCTATTGTTGGAGATAGTGTTGATAATATCAAAGGTGTTAAAGGGGTAGGTAAAAAAACAGCAGTATCACTTTTAAATCAGTATGGTAGTTTAGATGAAATAATTAAAAATCTGGATAG
>JALSPY010000163.1 GCA_026985705.1 Hydrogenothermaceae bacterium
AAGAGATGTTTATATAATCTCCACACCTCTAGAAGATATGATAAAACATTTAGAGATGGAAGAGAGACTAATTAAAACAGGAGAACCTCAGTTTTATTTCAAGGAAAAATATGGAGTTGGAGCCTCTGAAATTATAGTGGTTGTTGATAAAAATGTTAAAAATCCACTTTTAGCAATTACCGGCATTTTAAGTTATATGAAGTTAAATATCTTATCTGTATATTCCTACAGAAGAAAAGATGGTATTACCGTAATTGATTTATTAGTATCAACAAGCTCTTTAGATGCAATTGATAAACATAGATTTGATAGATTTAAAGAGTTATTTCTTAATTATTTGAAAGGTAATATTACGATTGAGGATTTAGAGAAAAGAAAAAATAGCAATAGATATAAACCTAAGGTTTTACCACCACCTACATTTGTAAAAATTGATAATAAAAGCTCTGACAGATATACAATATTTGACATATCAGGTGAAGACAGGATAGGTTTACTGTTTGATATTTATAAAGTGTTCAGTAAGTATAAACTTTTTCCACATATAGCTAAAGTTTCAACTCAGGGAGAAAGAGTTAGAGATGCTTTTTACGTTAGAACCTGTGATCAAAAAAAATTGGAAGATAAAAAGTTGTTAGAAGATGTAAAAAAAGACCTTTTAAAGGTTTTAGTTGAGGGGAATTAAAAATTATAAAGGTTTTATTCCTAAGAAAAGAAAAAAGATAAAAAAATAAAAAAATTAGTCCTCGCAGAAAGGTCTCAAGTATTTAGCTCTGTGGGGATGTCTTAATTTCCTTAAAGCTTTAGCTTCAATCTGTCTTATTCTTTCTCTAGTTACTCCAAACATCTTTCCAACCTGCTCTAATGTATATTCTGTATCATCAACTAACCCAAATCTGTATCTTAGGACTTGTTCTTCCCTAGGAGATAAAGTTTTTAATATCTCCTCTAACTGCTGTCTTAAAGACTGTCTTAAAACATGCTCTTCAGGAGATACAACAGATTTATCTTCTATGAAATCTCCTAAGTGAGTTTCATCGTCATCTCCTATAGGAGTTTCTAAAGATATAGGCTCTTGAGATGTTCTTAAAATTTTTCTTACTTTTTCTGCTGGCATACCAACCTTTTTAGCTATCTCTTCAGGAGTTGGCTCTCTCCCTAGCTCCTGAACCATAGCTCTAGATACTCTTATCAGCTTGTTAATAGTTTCTATCATATGAACAGGTATTCTTATAGTTCTTGCTTGGTCTGCAATGGCTCTAGTTATAGCCTGTCTAATCCACCAAGTAGCATAAGTGGAAAATTTATAGCCCTTTTTATAATCAAATTTATCTACCGCTTTCATTAAACCGATGTTTCCCTCTTGGATTAAATCTAAAAACTGTAATCCCCTATTTGTATATTTCTTTGCAATAGATACAACTAATCTTAAGTTTGATTGGACAATTTTTTGTTTAGTTTCATTTACTTCTCTTCTTCCCTCTTGGATTATCTTCATAACATGTTCAAACTCTGTTGGAACTGTTCCAATTTCTTCCTTTAGCTCTTTTATTTCTTCCTGTAATTTTAAAATCTCCGTTTTTAATATCTCAAATCTTCCGTATGATAATCCACTTTCCTCAATTTTTCTTAGGAGCTCATCATCTATCTCTCCGTAGAGAAGTTTGTTTATATCAGGGTCTATCTTTTGTAATCTCTTAATTCTTTTAGCTAAATCTTTTTCCTTTCTCTTAAGTTTCATATATAACTCTTTGAGCTCATCTGCAATTTTATCTAACTTTGTAAATCTAATATTTAAACTTTTTATAAATCTATTTAATTTTGCATGTTTTTTTAAAAATTCTTTCTTTATCTCTAAATTATTCGGATTATTTATGAGTTCTTGTTCTAAATCCTTCAACTCTCTATACATAATTGCAAGTTTTAATCCCTTCTGGATAAACTCTTTTGTTATGGGGTCTAAAGAGTTATTTTCATTAGTAGTTTCATCATCTTCATCAAATTCATTTATATCATTATCCAAATTTATAAGGTCTCTCACTTTCATTTTTCCTTCTGCTATCCTTGCCCATTCATCAAGTAGTCTTTCTGCCAAGAAAGATGTTCTTAATAAACCTCTAAATACTTTCTTTCTTCCTCTTTCAATTTCCATAGATAGTTTTATTTCTTCTTCCCTAGTTAAAAGAGGTATTTTTCCCATTTCCTTTAGATAAAGTTTTACAGGGTCATCTGTTTTACTCCATACATCATCAGATAAATCCATTCCTAAGAATTGTTCTCCCTCTAAACCATCTCCATCTAATACCTTTTCATTATCCATCACCTCAATATTCAATTCGTTTAGATAGTCTATAAGTTTATCTAACTCTTCTTCTGACATAAGAGTTTCTTCATCTAAAACCTCTTCCAGTTCTTTGTAAGTAATGTATCCTTTGTCTTTAGCTAACATAATTAGTTTTCTTACTTCATCCTTTTCATGAAGCATAAAGTATACCTCCTTGTAGGAATTTTTTAATTTTTATTTTATTTTTTGTTTT
>JALSPY010000164.1 GCA_026985705.1 Hydrogenothermaceae bacterium
TAAAGACAAAATCAGGCTTATTCAACTTGGAAATGATAAAGAAATATTTCTCTTAGATATTTTTAAACTAAAACCTTATTTAGATTATATTTTCCCAGATTTAAAGGAATTATTAGAAAGAAAAGGTATAATAGGACATTTTTTGAAATTTGACATAAAGTTTTTAATTGGAAACTTTAATATATTCCCACAGATTGTTTTTGATACTTTTATAGTTTCAAAACTATTATTTCCAAATTTGCCAAAGTATAGTTTGTCATTTGTTTATCACTATTTAACAGATAAGCCTTTAGATAAAACGGAACAAAGCTCTAATTGGGGAGCTTTAGAGTTATCAAAAAGTCAGTTAGAGTATGCCGCTAAGGATATTTTAGTTTTACAGGAAATATTTCCAATTCTTATTTATAGAATAAACAAATTACCTAAGCCCAATCTAAAATTGTCAGGTAGTATTTCTAAAACATTTGGTCTTTATCATCCAGTTTTTTTAACAGAGTTATTTCTAGTTCCTTTTATATCAAAATTAGAAATAGATGGAATAAATTTAGATGAAAATGAAATTGAAAATTTAGAAAGGGAAATAAAAAATAAATATTCCCAAATTTATTATAAATTCTTCAAAGAAGAAAATATAAGATTAGATAGACAGAACGAGTTAAAACATTGGTTTAGTAAAAAATTTGGAATAAAAGTTAACAGTCCTAACCTTTCAGAGGAAATCTTAAATAGTTTACCTAATATAGAAATAAAGATATTACTAAAAGAGTTTTTTAAGATAAAAAGAGCTTTAAATAAAATTCAAGAAATAAAGAAAAATATAAAAAATAATAGGATATTTCCAGAAATAAAACAGATAGCCTCCCAAACAGGTAGAATGTATTTTATAGAGCCTAATATTCAAAATATTCCTAGGGAGATTAAGGGGATAATAAAAGCTAAAAAAGGTAATAAGCTTATTATTGCTGATTATTCACAGATAGAATTAAGAATTGCTGCTGAGTATGTTAAAGAAGAAAAAATGATAAGGGCTTTTAAAGAAAATAAAGATTTACATAAATTTACAGCTTCTCTAATCTTTAATAAAGATTATTCAGAGATAAACGATGATGAAAGAAAAAAGGCTAAAGCTATAAATTTTGGTTTACTTTATGGAATGAATTATAAAACCCTTAAAGGATATTTAAAGAGTTTAGATATCTCTATATCAGAAGAAGAAGCTAAAAAGTTTATAGACAGATTTTTTAACTCATATCCAGCATTTAAAAAGTGGCACGAAAAAGTCAAAACTAGACTAAAAGAAAAAAGAAAGATATCAGTTTACTCCCTCTTTGGTAGAAAAATGATAGTTAATAAGTTTAACGATGCTATTAATTATCCTATACAGGCAACAGGTAGCGATATTTTTAAGTTAGCCATTGGAATTTTTATAAAAGAAGCTGAAGGAAAAAACTTCGAAATTAAAAATTTAGTTCACGATGAAATAGTGTTAGAAACAGAAGAAAACATTGCAGTTAAATTAGCTGAAATATTAAAATTAAGTATGGAAAAAGCAGGGAAGATTATCTTAAAAAATGTTCCCGTGGAAGTTGATGTAAGGATTGCTGACAGTTGGAATGAAAAATGATAAGCTTACTTTATTTCTTAAAAAAGAATAAAGTTGCATACAAAAAAGTTATACCTTCTAAAGAAGCCACCTTCAAAAATTTTAAGTTTTCTAATCCTAAATTAGCTAAATATCTAAAGGATAAAAATATAAAACTTTACTCCCATCAGGCTGAAGCTATAAAGAATATTTTATCTGATAAAGACACTGTAATAACTACAGCTACAGCTTCCGGAAAATCCTATATTTATATATTTTCTATTTTAGAGAGGCTATATAAATCTCCTAACACTAAATCTATAATTGTATTTCCACTTAAAGCTTTAGCTAGAGACCAGTATGGAAGAATAATGGATATTATTATGGAAACTGGAATAGATGCTACTGTTGATATTTATGATGGAGATACTCCTAAAAGTAAAAGAAGGGAAATAAGAAACAATCCACCTACATTTTTAATAACAACTCCAGATATGTTAAATTTAGGAATTCTCCCTTATCATAGAAATTGGTCTGATTTCTTTAGAAATCTAGATTTTGTTGTTTTAGATGAAATACATGCATATAGGGGAATTTTAGGCTCTCATGTGGGAAATATAATTAAAAGATTAAAAAGGATAACTAAATACTACACAGGTAAAAAACCTACTTTTATTATGAATTCTGCAACTATACATAACCCTCCAGTCTTTGCATCTAAACTTATAGGTGAAGATAAGAAAAATATTATTGAAATATCTAAATCTGGGGCTTCTTCTCCAGAAAGAGAAATAATAATTTTAAAGGATATTGTCTCTAAAGAAACCGCAGACTTTTTAGCTTTAACTATATTAGAAGATATATCTACAATCGTTTTTGTTGATAGTAGAAAAGAAGCAGAAATTTTAGCTTTAAGAATAAAAAACAGTTTAAAGGAAATGAATAGATATGAC
>JALSPY010000165.1 GCA_026985705.1 Hydrogenothermaceae bacterium
TGCTGTGTGCGGTTAATCCGCACCGTGGGTTCAAATCCCACCCCATCCGCCACTAAAAATTTTGATATTTTTAGTATTTGATGTAAAATTAAAGTAAAATTGAATAATAAACCTAAATTCCCGGGTCCCTTCAGGTAGGGACGGGTGAACCCCGCCAGGCCCGGAAGGGAGCAACGGTAAGCCCGTATCCCTACGCTGAAAGGGGGTGCCCGGGTTAATGATTAATTGGGAGAATTTTTAACTACACTATACATAACTTTCAAACTGGCATTTCTAACAACTGTCATCTTGCTAATAGTAGGTTTACCTATAGCCTACATAATTACCTTTAAAAAAATTCCTTTAAAATTCTTTTGGGAAACGGTTATAAGTCTTCCTTTAGTTTTACCACCAACAGTTTTAGGATTTTATCTGTTAATTCTGTTTAGTCCAGAAAATTTTATAGGTAAGTTCCTAAAAAAATTTTTTAATTTAGAATTAGTTTTTAGCTTTAAAGGTATCTTAATAGCCTCAATAATCTATAGTTTACCATTTATGGTTCAACCTATACAGAATGGTTTTAAAAGTTTAAGTAAATCTTTAGTTGAAGTGTCTTATACATTAGGTAAAGGTGAATTAGAAACTATCTTTAAAGTTTTAATCCCAAATATAAAAACTTCAATATTTACCGCTATTGTTTTAACATTTGCCCATACAATTGGAGAGTTTGGAGTTGTTTTAATGGTTGGTGGAGGAATACCGGGAGAAACATTGGTAGCATCAATATCAATCTACAATGAGGTTGAAGCTTTGAATTACTCTACTGCCCATAAATATGCATTTATACTTTTTATAATAAGCTTTATTTCTATTCTAATAGTCAATTTCATTTCATCAAAGATTAATTCAGAAAATCATTAGTTAGTATTTGCTAAATACACTTTGAAGAGTATTATTAATAGCTAAATAGCTAATAAAAAGGGTTTTAGAATGTTTAAGAAGTTCCTACCAATTTTAAATCTAATCTTTCTTATATTTAACCTAACCTTTGCCAATGAATATAGAAAAGAAAACAGTTGTCTTAAGTGTCATAAAGGAATAGAAAACATCAGACCTATCAATTCAGAAATGATGGAAGAGATTTTTAAACTGGCTGAAAAAGCTGGATATCCAAATAATGACTGTATAGTTTGTCATGGTGGGAACCCTGATGGAAAAAAAATGGAAGAAATTCATAAAGGAACTGTTGCATATTTCAAAACACATAGAGGACCTAAGGAGTTTTATCCAGACCCGGGTAGCCCTTGGATAAACAAGAATACTTGTGGAATTTGTCATGAAGTTCAGGTTAAAGCTCAATTTACATCTTTAATGTTTACAGAAGCAGGTAAAATACAAGGTGCCTTATGGGGTTTTGGAGGATTAAACGGATATAAACACGATATAGGAAATTATTTAGTTAAAGAGGAAAAAGAAATACATAAAAAAATTGGGACAGAAACTTATAGAAAGTATATGGCAGAACTGAAAAGAAAAGAACCACAAGTTTTTCCAAAGGAGATGAAACCACTTCCACCTGCTCCAACATACGAAGAAGTTGAGAAAAATCCACAGTTAGCAGTATATACATACTTGAGACAAGAGTGTTTAAGATGTCATACAGGGGTTAAAGGGAGAAGTAAAAGGGGAGACTATAGAGGTATGGGATGCTCTGCCTGTCATATTCCTTACTCAAATGAGGGATTTTATGAAGGAAATGACCCAACAATTCCTAAAAGTGAAAGAAATCATTTACTGGTTCATACAATTCAAGCTACAAGGGATACATATGTAGAGATACATGGAATTAAATACTCTGGTATACCTGTTGAAACATGCACAACCTGTCATGATAGAGGAAAGAGAATAGGAGTTTCCTATCAGGGATTAATGGAAACCGCTTATAAATCACCATTTTTAGAAGATGGCTCAGACCAGCCTAAATTACACACTAAACATTACTTACACCTAAAGGCAGATATCCATATGAAAAAAGGAATGTTATGCCAAGATTGTCATACATCAATAGATGTTCATGGAGATGGATTACTTGCAGGAACAACAATAGCCCCTGTAGAAATAGAATGTCAAGACTGTCATGGAACACCTGATAAATATCCTTGGGAATTACCTATCGGATACTCTGATGAGTATTCAGAGAAAGTAAAAACTGGTAAACCTAGAGGAGTTGCAACAAAACTACCTAAATATTTAAAACAAGGAAAAGTTTATGATGTAAAAGATGGCTATCTATTAACTGCTAGGGGTAATCCTTTTGGAAATGTAGTAAGAGATGGTGATGAGGTTATAGTCCATACAGCAGGTGGAAAGGATTTAAGGCTCAAACCATTAAAAAAACTCGCCCAAGAAAAGAAGTTTTCAAAAGAAGGACATATAGCAATGGTTATGATAAAAAAACATATGGATAGAATGGAATGTTATACATGTCATGCGACATGGGCTCCACAGTGTTATGGTTGCCATATAAAAGTCGATTATTCACAAGGAGAAAAAC
>JALSPY010000166.1 GCA_026985705.1 Hydrogenothermaceae bacterium
AAAAAGAGCTGAAAAGGAATAATTCTTTAAAGCCATATGAATTCTGACCTTTCTGGACCTGTAGAAACCATAACAACAGGAGTTTTAACTTCTTCTTCTATAGTATTTAAAAACTCGTAAACTTCCGAAGGAAGTTTATTTTTATCCTTAATACCCCTCGTATTACTCTTCCAACCTTTGATAGTTTTATAGACAGGTTTACATCTATTTAAAATCTTTAGAGATGCTGGAAACTCTTTTATTAAATCACCATTATACTCATAAGCAATACAAACCTTTATCTCTTCAAAATGGTCTAATACATCCAGCTTTGTAATGATTAAACCATCTAATCCATTTATTCTTGATGCAAATCTTAAAGCTACTAAATCTAACCAGCCGGTTCTTCTTGGTCTTCCTGTTGTTGTTCCATACTCAAAACCATAATCTCTTAAAGCCTTACCTGTTGCATCTGTAAGCTCTGTAGGAAATGGTCCAGAACCTACCCTTGTTGTGTAAGCCTTCGCAACTCCATAAAATTTACTCTGTCCGATTAGTTTTGGAGAAACACCTGTTCCATTACATAACCCAAGGGCTGATGAGTTTGAGGAAGTTACATAAGGATATGTTCCCATATCTATATCTAACATAGTCCCTTGAGCACCTTCAAATAAAACTTTTCTTCCACTCTTTAATGCATTATTTAACATTATAGATGTATCAGTTATTAGCTCTCTTATCTTTTCAAACTGTTTTAATGTATTGAAATAAACCTTATTAAAGTTAAGTGTGAACTTTCCTTTATAAACCTTCTCTATAATTTCCTTTGTTTCAAAAAATGAATTCTTCAGTCTATCTCTAAAGTATTTAGGGTCAAATAAATCAGCTAATCTTATTCCAGTCCTCCCATACTTTGACATATAAGCTGGACCTATACCCTTAAGGGTAGTTCCTACTTTGTTTTTCCCTTTAGATTTTTCTATATATGCATCAAGTAATTTATGGTGAGGAAAAACTAAATGAACCCTATCACTTATAAAAAGTCTTCCTTTAAAATCTTTAACAAAATTTTTTATTTTATTCATCTCTTTTATTAATTCATCTAAAGATACAACCATTCCATTGGTTATTAAATTCTTCTTATCTTCCCTTAATATTCCTGAAGGAATTAGATGAAGTGCAAAACTCCTGTTTCCAACAATTACAGTATGTCCTGCATTACTTCCCCCTTGATACCTAACAACATACTCATAATCATCTGCTAAAACATCAACTATTTTTCCCTTTCCTTCATCTCCCCATTGAGAGCCTAATATTACCAAACTGTTAGCCAACATTTACCCCCTTTTATATTTGTTATTCTTCATCATTAAATTGGAACTCTTTTATAGGAGTTCTTTTCCAAACTCCCATAGTGGAGGAACCTTCTATAAACTTTTTCTGTATCTCTATAAGTTTCTTTATACCAAGTTTGCCATACTCAAGCATTTTGTTAAACTCTTCCTGTGAAAAAGAGTATTCTTCACCTGTTGCCTGTATCTCAACAAAATTTCCACTTCCAGTCATTACCAAATTCATATCAACTTTTGCAGCTGAATCCTCTTTAAAGTTTAAATCTAAAACAACATCATTTCCTACAACCCCTGTACTTATAGCGGCGACATAATCTTTTAGGGGATTTTGTTTTACTGCTCCACTTTCAGTAAGTTTTATCATTGCATCAGCAACAGCTATAAATGCTCCGGTTATAGATGCAACTCTTGTTCCACCATCAGCTTGAATAACATCACAATCAACCCATAAAGTTCTTTCTCCTAATCTTTTTAAATCAACTACTCCCCTTAACGACCTTCCTATAAGTCTCTGTATTTCTTGGGTTCTCCCTGAGGGAGCTCCTCTAACAACTTCTCTTATATTCCTATTTTCTGTTGACCTTGGTAGCATAGAGTATTCAGCGGTTATCCATCCTTGACCTGAACCTCTTAAAAATGGTGGAACCTTTTCATCAATTGAAGCAGTTATAATAACTTTTGTATTTCCCATTTCTATCAAAACAGAGCCTTCAGCATAGATATTAAAATCTCTGGTTATTTTTACAGGTCTAATTTGAGTTGGTTTTCTTCCATCTGGACGCAAAGTGAACTCCTCCTTAATAAAATTTTTAAAACAAACATTAAATTTTAACATTAAATATTTTATAGAAATGAATAAATATATCCCTATAAAACTGTAGTTTAGAATATTATTTAATAATAAATAAAAGGAGAAATTAAAATATTATGAACATTGTTTATTTAACTGAAGGTGCAGATTTAGATGAATTAGCTTCAGCCTATGGAATTACTATATTAGATAAAGATACAAAAATACTATTTCCAAATGGATACTCAACAACTGTAAGGCTCGCTTTAAGTATATTTAAAGAGCTAATAGAGAGTAAAAAAGTAAACTTTGAGGATATAGAAAAAATAGAAAAGTTATACTTGGTGGATAATCATTATTTAGATGAACCTTTAAAAAGATTAAATGAAAAAA
>JALSPY010000167.1 GCA_026985705.1 Hydrogenothermaceae bacterium
AGTCTATTCTTCTACCTGTTATTCTTTTTATCACTTCCTCATCTGAAATATCAAAAAGTATAACCACATCTAAATTTCTACCAACTTTATTTAAAAGTTCTTCCAATGCTTCAGCCTGTTTTACAGTTCTAGGGAAACCATCTAGTATTATATCCTTATCTTTCAATTCTTCTAATTTTTCTTCAATCATTGCAATTATTAACTCATCAGGAACTAATTTTCCAGCTTCCATATACTTTTTAGCTTCCTTTCCTAACTCTGTTCCTTCCTTAACATTAGCCCTTAAAATATCTCCCGTGGATACTTGAATGAAACCTTTATCTTCAGATAATTTTTGTGCTTGTGTTCCCTTCCCAGCTCCGGGAGCTCCTAAAAATATCAATGTTTTTGCCATTTTCACTTACCTCTTTATAAATCCTTCATATCTTTTCATAGCTAAATGAGCTTCTATCTGATGTAATGTATCAAGTGCAACAACTACAACAATTAGTGCTGATGTTCCACCAAAGTAGAAAGGAACATCTAACCATTTTATTAATAACATAGGTAAAACTGCTATTGCAGACAGGAATATTGCTCCTGCAAACACTAATCTAGATAAAACATAGTTTAGATATTCTGCAGTTTGCATCCCAGCTCTTATTCCCGGTATAAATGCTCCACTTTTTCTTAAGTTATCAGCTATATCATTAGGATTAATTATTATTGCTGTGTAGAAATATGTGAAGAATATAATTAATCCTATATATAGTATAAAGTATATATAACTTTGAGGTGTTAATGTTTCTGCAATAATTCTTGCTATTTCACTTTTATTTGCAAAAAAGTTAGCTATTGTTGCCGGAAACATAAGAATTGCAACTGCAAATATAATTGGGATTACACCTGCAGGATTAAGCTTGAATGGTATATAGGTAGCTTGAGTTGTAGGTATTCCTATGTTTCTCCTTGTATATTGGATAGGGATTCTCCTCTCAGCTTCCTGTATATATATAATACCAGCAACAACTAATATTATCACTGCAACAGCTATTACTGCTTTAAGTATTGATAAATCTCCGGCTTTTAAAAGCTCATAAGTTCTTATTATTGCAGTTGGTATATTAACAACTATACTAGCCATTATTATTATAGATATACCATTACCAATACCAAACTCAGTTATCTTTTCTCCTATCCACATTAAGAAAACTGTTCCAGTTGTGATAATTACAGTAGTCATAAAGATAAAGAAAAATGGATTTTCAGTTATTATAGATTGTCCTGAAGGCAAATGTATATTACTAATCCATATAGATAATGCCATAGATTGAAAAGTTGCTATAGCTATTGTTAAATATCTTGTATACTGTGTTATCTTCCATCTACCATAATCTCCCTCTTCTTTTTGATACCTTTCAAGTGTTGGTACCATAGCTGTTAAAAGTTGCATTATTATAGCTGCTGAAATGTAAGGCATTATACCTAGAGCAAAGACAGAAAGCCTTCCTAAAGCTCCACCAGAAAAGAGATTGTAGATATTATAAAGAATACCTGCCGAGCTATGCATATAGCTTTCTAAAGCTTTTGGGTCAACTCCCGGAACAGGAATATGAGTTCCCAATCTGTATAAAGCTAACATTAAAAGTGTGTATAAAATTCTATTCCTTAAATCTTTTACTTCAAATATAACTCTTATTTTTTCAATCAACTATTAAGCCTCTTATTTAACTATAAATATACAAAAAAACATTATATAAAATTTATTAACTTTTACAAATTGTTTAAAATTCAAATAGTTAATAAATAGAAAAAGTTTAAGTATACGATAGATGGTTTAAACAAGAAAATTAAAAAGCTATATAAAAAAAGTTTTAATAGATAGTGTAAATGGAAAGAATTTGTTAATAGATAAAGCGTATACAGATGAAAATAAATTATTATCACGAATGTTAAAAGTAGGGATATCTGATGAGATAAGAGGGTATTCAGTCTTTTACAAGAATAAAATAAAACTCTAATTTTCAATTAAAGCCTTAAGAAATAATTTAAAACTGTAAAGCTAAAATAAAAAAGAGAATTTAAGTCAAGAACCTTCCAAAGAACCAGCCTTTATAATTATATAATGTTTATCCTCCAGTGGCATTTTTATTATTACTTTGCCTCTGTTTTTTTTCTAAATTGGAAACTAAGGTTAAATTAGTAAATTATAATTAAAGAAAAAATGTTAATGATATAATTAAAACTTAAATCTAAAAAAGTTGGATTTTATAATGTCTGAAAAAATTATTTTACTTGTAAATGATGATGGTTATAGGTCAGATGGGATTTTGGCAATTAGAAAAGAATTGAAGAAAAAAGGTTATAAAGTTATAACTGTAGCTCCGGATAGAAATATGTCAGGTTCAAGTCATTCATTAACATTTACTAGACCTTTGAGAATAGTTGAGTTAGAAGAAGATTTTTACTATATAGAGGACGGTACCCCTGCTGATTGTGTCCATCTTGGTTATTTTGTAGTTTTGAAAGGGA
>JALSPY010000168.1 GCA_026985705.1 Hydrogenothermaceae bacterium
TAAGAAAAATATATTATGAAAATTATCGGTCATAACAGAGAAAAAGAAAAATATATTATGAAAATTATCGGTCATAACAGAGAAAAAGAGTTAATAAAGAAGTATTTAGACAAAAATTATTTAGCTTACTCATTTCTTTTTGAAGGTAAGGATTGTATAGGAAAGAAAGCAGTAGCTTTACAAACTGCAAAATCCTTTCTATGTGAAACAGAGTATAATCTCGGTTGTGGAGAGTGTCAAAGCTGTAAACTTGTAGAAAATACAATCTTATCTATTTATGACAATAAAAGGGATATTACAACTCATCCTTTTATAAAGATTGTATCCCCCGAAAATAATAAAGAGATAAAAATAGACCAGATAAGAGATATTATTCAATTTTTAAAACTTAAGTCTAAAACAGGTAAAGTTGTCATTATTGAAAATGCTGAGAAGATGAATATAGAAGCTTCAAACAGTCTTTTAAAAACATTAGAAGAGCCACCAGAGAAAACATTAATAATATTAACAACCTCTAACATCACTAAACTTTTACCTACAATAGTATCAAGAACTTTAAAAGTAAGGTTTTCTCCGTTAACAGATGAAGAGGTAAAGGAAATTTTAAAAATTAAAGGAGCTGATAAAAAAAATATTAATATAGATATTTTAGTAAGTTTAGCCGAAGGTAGCTTATGTCTTCCAGAAAAGATATTAAAAAATCCGGTTTTATTCAAATATGCTAAAGATTTTTTTAATTTGCTTGTTTCAAAAGTTAATCATATAGAGGGTATTATTAGACTTGCTGAGCTGATAGATAAACTTGAATATGAGGATATAAAGGTTATATTAACTATCCTTGACATATACATATATAGGAAAACTTTAAAAGGTAAAATTTCAACTGAGCTTTATGAAAAATTTATATTAGAAAGTAAACTGTTAGATAGAGCAATATCCAAAGGTGTTAAAAAGAAATTGGCTTTTGAGGGATTTTATTTTAAACTAGTTAGCTAGAGCTTACTAATTATATTTAATAATAAAAGCAAGGGAGGTAGATTTGCTATGCAATCAGCACAAAGTTGTCAACAACCTTCATACTGGGAAACTCATAAATTTACAATTCTTCGTAATACGGTTTATATAATTGTTATATTAGCCCTAATAATTATTCCAACTTTCAAAATTGCAAAGATTGATTTAGCCCATAATGAAGCTTGGATATTTGGAGAAAGAGTTTCCGTTGAGGATGGTTTAGCTCCAGTAATATTTGCAGCAGGTTTTTTTGCAATTCTAGTTATTGTGATGAATCTTGTGAATGGTAGAGTATTCTGTGGTTGGATATGTCCCGGTGGTTTTGTAGCTGAGCTACAGGAAAACTTAAGAAGAAAATTTTTGGGAATTAGAAGCTCTTCAGGACAAAAAATTTTATATTGGATTATAACCTTAATAGTTTCTATACTCTTTACACTTTTATTTTTTAACTGGGTTACAGATTTAAGGGTATTTTTCTACTATACAAATCCTACTTTTGCTGGAATGTGGTTTACATTTTTAGCTGTTTTAGGAATTGTTTACTTTGAGTTATTTATTGGTAAAAGATGGTGTAGAACCTTCTGTCCTACTGGTATATATCAAAAGATAACTCCTTACCACCACAAATTTAAACCAACGATGAAACCACAATTTGATTTAAAGGACTGTGGACATTGTAGAGAGTGTATTAAAAACTGTCCAATGGCATTAGACCCTAGAAGAATGGCTTATATAAACGATTTCTATAAAGGAATTCAGGCTTGCATAGTTTGCGGAACTTGTGTTGATACCTGTAAACAGGTTAGATTATCAGAATGTAAAGAAGAGCTTATGACTTGGGTTCAGGAGCTGCCACCAAGAGATCCATCTTTCATATCAGGAAAAACACATTAAATCTTTTTTCATTCCATTCTTATTTCTTTTCTATAATTTTTTACAGATAAAAAAAGTTTTATAGCTTTCTAATTAGCTATATAGCAGTCTTTGTTAAATTGGAAACTAAGGTTAATAGTAGAAAAGGCATTTAATTCAAAGAAGTTAAAGGGAAAACTAAAACATTTAAGCTCTGAACTACCGAAAACTCATGAATTGTTTCTTATTTCTCTTCTTTTATTGATGTTTTCTTGAATATTTTTAAAAATAAATTTTAGTCTTTCTTACTTAAGAAATATATTTGACTTTTTATTAATTTTCTTTATAATAAAATATAAAAAATAAAAACTAGGAGGTTTGGAAATGGAGGAAGTAAACAGATTTCCATTAATAGGTGAAGAATTTCCAAAATTAAAAGTAAAAACAACACAGGGAATTAAAACTTTACCTGATGATTATAAAGGAAAATGGTTCGTTTTATTTAGTCATCCAGCTGATTTTACACCTGTTTGCACAACAGAGTTTGTAGCTTTCCAAATGAAAAAGGACGAATTTGATAAGCTCAATTGTGAGTTAATCGGTTTATCAATAGACCAAGTATTCTCCCATATTAAATGGATTGAGTGGATAAAGGAAAACAGAGGTTATGAGATAACATTCCCAATTATTGCTGATGATATGGGAGAGGTAGCTAAAAGATTAGGAATGATACATCCAAACAAAGGAACTAACACAGTTAGAGCAGTATTTATAGTTGATGATAAGGGAATTATAAGGGCTATACTATACTATCCACAAGAGGTTGGAAGAAATATAAATGAGATTTTAAGAACAGTAAAAGCTCTACAAACATCTGATAAATATGGAGTTGCAACTCCTGCAAACTGGCCAGAAAACCCAGTGTTAAAAGACAGAGTTATAATACCACCAGCTTCATCTATTGCAGAGAAAGAAGAAAGATTAAAAAGAGCTGAAAAAGGTGAAATTGAATGTTTTGATTGGTGGTTCTGTCATAAGTCTTTAGAGGATAAATAATATAAGTTTTCTTTTTTTCCTTCTCCTTTTACTTTTTTACCTTAACATATAAAAGTTTATAATTTAAAGAGCATTTTTTCTGCCAATTTTTAAATTTACTTACAATTAATCTCTTTCTTTTAAAATTATTATCATTTGTATTTAGACTAACTCCTGTTTTATGTAAATGTAGTAGTAGTCTATATCCATCTTCAAAGTCTATACAGTAATCTAAGATTTTAACTTTATCTAATTGAAAATTATACTTTTCCAATAAAAATAAAATCTCCTCTTTAGATAAAAATTTAAACTTTTCTGATTTCAATAAAAAATTAATAAACTCTAAACTTCCTTTAATTGGAATATTAAAAATAAAATAACTATCCTCTTTTAAAATTCTATTAATTTCTTTAAAGGAGCTATTTAGATTAGTCCAATGTAAAGAAAAACTAGAAAGAACAAAATCAAAGGAGTTATTTTTAAATGGTAGATTTTCTATATCTCCCTGAATTAACGGAAAAGTTTTTATTTTACTCTGTTTCAGCATTTCCCTTGATATATCCAAATTAATCAAATAACAATTAAAACTTTTAAGATTTTTAGATATATAACCTGTTCCACTTCCTAAATCTAAACCTAAACCTCTTATGTTTTCTTTACCAAACTGTATTAAGTCTTTAGAAGCTTTCTCTTGAAGATAAGCCTCTCTACTATAACTTTCAGCAAATCTTGAAAAGGAAAACTTTACTAAATTTTTACTTATCATCTTTAAAGATATTCCAGAATTAATTCAGGTTTACTTAAAAATGGTGCATGATGCTCCTTAGTTAAGATTAAAGAACTGTTTTTAATTTCCTTGTTAGCAAAGACAGAACCTCTATAATTAATAATTCTGTCATCTTTTCCAGCAATAAGTATAGTTTCAATATCTATATTTTTTAAGCTGTCTGTTAAATCTAACTCTATAAACTCTTTTAAAATAGCTAATCCACCATCTTTTAAAGGCAGAGGAATAGTCTTAAACTCATTATCTACAGCAGTTTTTCTAAATTGATAAACTGTATTTTCAAAATCTTTTCTCAATTGTATCATAAAAGCCTTTATACCTTTTGGAGAGTGCCCTAACTCTTCGTCTTTAAATTTTGGAGAAAAACCAATTAAAACTAATTTTTTTAAATTATTTGGTTTGTTTAAAGCTGTTAGAATAGATAGACTAGCTCCTAAAGACCAGCCTATAACTGTTATATCTTCATTAAAGTTATCTATCAAATCTGATAATTCTAAAGCAAAATTTTTTAATATATCTTTCTTTTTATAATACTCTTTTCCATTATGAAATGGTAAATCTATGAATAATGAATTTTCTAATCCATAAAAATCTTTCCAAATATCCCTTGAGAAACTCCAACCGTGTAAAAATATGTATTTCATTTACTATGTTAACCATCTTAAATATTACTATTAACATATTATAACAGTGTCTTAATCAAAATTTTTCATTATTATTAATAAATGTTTTAAATAAAAATTTAGAAGGTTGCTTAAATGGGAGTAAGGATAATTGCTCTTTTAGTTTTTTTATTAATACCGTTTGAAGTATACTCTCAGGATATTGATTTGTTATTAAAGGAGGCTTATAGATATGCAAAGGAGGAAAGTATAGATGATATTTACGACTTAACAGTAGGTTTCTTTTTAGATGGTTTATACAATGATACTATAGATAGAGGAAAAAAATTTTTAAATGAGTATTATAAGGATGACATAAAAAAGGATACGGTTATAGAGATATTAGCCTATATCTACTACAAACAGGAAGATTATAAAAATTTAAAAAATTTATGGGATAGATACAAAAATCAAATAAGTTGGGATACAAAATTAAGGGTTTTTCAGTTATTAAACAACTATTTAGTTGAAAAATTGAGATATAAGGAGGCATATAAATTAAGAAAAAAATACAGTTATCTATTTCAAAGACCACCTTCTTTTGAAATTATTGCTCCCAAACTACAAGCATTTAAACCAAATATTAATATATTCCAACTAAAGGATGAGATTTATATAGGACAGAATGTTTTATATGTTGCTAAAAGAAAAACAAATCTATATCAAGTTGCTAAAGATTTAGATATGGGATTTGATGAAATGAAACTTGCAAATCCAACTGTAAATCCGCTGATAGTTTTAAAAGGAATGGTTATATTTGTGCCAAGAAAAAGAATACTTCCTAAAGTTGATTTTGAAGTTGGAACGATATACATAAATCTAGGAGAAAAAAGATTATACTATCCTGTTAAGGATGACAATGATAATATTTTAGTTATTAGTATTCCTATTGGTATTGGAACAGATGATAATCAATCTCCAATAGGTGAGTTTAAAATTTCCGAGAAGAGAAAAAATCCCTCTTGGTATGTTCCTGAAAGTATAAGAAAAGAAAATCCAGATTTACCTAAGGTATTCCCACCGGGACCAGATAACCCATTGGGAACACGGGCTATGAGATTAGGACATACAAGCTTTTTAATGCATGGAACAAGTAAAAGATTTGGAATTGGTATGAGAGTAAGTCATGGATGTATAAGGATGTATAACAAAGATGTTGAAAAACTTTTTGAAATTGTAAAAGTTGGAACTAAAGTGATAAGTGTTGAGCTAAATTACAAAAATTTTATTAGAGGAAACAAGGGATTATTGGAAGTTCACGGTGAAAGAAAATATAAAATAGGTTTAAGTAATGAGGACATTAGATTTCTTAAAATCTATTTTAACAGTGGAGGAATAAATGTAAGTGAAAAATTAATAGAATACATAGCTACAATGAGAAGAGGATATTTAAATGAGATAGAGAATCAATAATTTTTTCCTTTATTTTTTTTCTTTTTATTTTATATAACATAGTGGACTGAATATCAATATAAAAATTAAATTATTTTAAAAAGTTTAATAAAGCAAAAAAGCAACTAAAAGGAAAACAAGAAGGTAAACCAGTAAAATACAGATACGAAACAATATTCCTAGGATTTGCTATGAAAATTTCACTTGACCTATCGTTCAGAGAAATAGAAGAATATCTAAGAAATTACTTACCATCAGGTGAAGTTTTAGACCATACAGAACGTACTATCTATTTAAAAAGTTTCCAATAGGAAAAATAGGAAAGATAATAAAACAAACAGCAGGAAAAATAATAAATGAAAAATTCTTTAATATCACTTATTTTGCTAACTACCAATTAAAGTAATAAATTGAGATATAATATTGCTTTGTTATAAGAAATTTTTTGGAGAGAAATTTATGGGAGTAAAGATAGGAATTAATCAGATTAAAAAAGACATGTTTATAATCCACGATGGACAAACATTCAGAGTTTTAGATTATGACCATGTTAAACCGGGAAAGGGACAAGCATTTGTTAGAGTTAAAGCTAAAAATATGAAAACTGGAAATGTTATAGAAATAACCTATAAATCTTCAGACAGTATAGAGTTAGCAGATTTTGAGCAGAAACAGATGGCATACTCCTACACAGATGGAGATTTTTACTGGTTTATTGATGCAAACACTGGAGATATGATTGGAGTTTCTGCAGACGTAATTGAAAAAGAAGCTCAATTTTTAAAAGAAGGTATGGAGGTTTTTATATTCTTAGATAATGGACAACCTATAGGAGTGGAATTACCTAAGGCAGCTGTTTATGAAGTTATAGAGACAGAACCGGGATTTAAAGGTGATACTGCCACAAACACATATAAACCTGCAAAAATTGATACAGGAGCAATAGTTCAAGTTCCATTGTTTATAAATGAAGGGGATAAAATTAAGATAGATTTAAGGACAGGTGAATACATAGAGAGAGTTAACAAATAAAACTAAACTTAGGGTGTAATTATGGATAAAGATTTCATATTCCAATTATTAGACAAAATAAAGGGCTCTAAAATTGAGGAGGTTGAAATCTCGTATAATGATATAAAGATTAAAGTTAAACAGTATGTAGCTCCTAAAAAAGTAGTTCAACAAATATCTTCAAACCAAAGTTTACCTGTTGTAGATAATCAGCCACCTGTTCCTACAGAGGAAAAACGAGAAGAAGAAAAGAAAGAAAAAAAAGAAGAAAAAAAATACCATGTTATAAAATCTCCTTTAGTTGGAACGTTCTACAGAGCCCCATCTCCCGGTGCTCCACCTTTCGTTGAAGAAGGAGATATTGTTTCAAAGGGACAGGTTCTATGTATAATAGAGGCTTTAAAAGTAATGAATGAGATAGAAAGCGATATAGACGGAAAAGTTGTTAAAATTTTGGTTGAGAACGGACAACCTGTAGAGTATGGGCAAGAATTATTTTATATAGAACCTATAAAGTAGGGGGAATTAATGCTGGATAACAGACCTAAACAGATATTAATAACTGGTGGAGCTGGTTTTATAGGCTCTAATTTAGCTTTAGAACTTCAAAATAGATTTCCCGAAAGCAATATACTTATACTTGATGATTTTTCCAGTGCAAACTTTAAAAATCTGAAGAGCTTTAAAGGAGTGGTTTTAGCCTGTGATGTTTCAACAGATGAGATATTTTTCAAAACTGAGGAGTGGGAATTTGATTTAATATTCCATATGGCTTCCATCACAGATACAACAGTAAATGATCAAGAATTAATGATGAGAAAAAATGTTGATGGATTTAAAAATATTCTAGAGATAGCCTATGAAAATGAAGCTACCGTTGTTTATGCCTCGTCTGCATCCGTTTATGGAATAGTAAATGAGGCTGTTCCATTAAAGGAGGATAGGGAAAAATCTCCTGAGAATATATATGCATTCTCAAAATATATAATGGATAATTTGGCAGAAAAGACTGCAAAAGAAACAGGGCTGAAGATTGTAGGAGTTAGATATTTTAATGTTTATGGGCTTGGAGAAGCTCACAAAGGGAAGTTTGCAAGTATGATTTACCAACTTTACAAACAAATGAAGGCAGGTAAAAGACCAAGATTATTCAAATGGGGAGAGCAAAAAAGAGACTTTGTATATATAAAAGATGTTGTTGATGCAACAATTTTAGCAAAGGAAGCTCCAAACTCCACTGTTTACAACGTTGGAAGTGGAAAGGCTAGGTCTTTTAATGATGTAGTTAAAATACTAAATAAAGCATTAGGAACAGATTTAGAACCTGATTACTTTGACTGTCCTTACGATTTTTACCAAGTTTTCACAGAGGCTGATATGTCTAAAATAAAAAAGGAGCTTGGGTTTGTTCCTAAATACTCACTTGAGAGAGGAATAAAAGAGTATGTTTCTTTATTAGAAAAATATGAGAGGTAAAAGATATGTCTGATAACCCAAATAAGAACAATCCATATTTGGAAGGTATGAATTTTATACAGAATGTTAAGGAAGAAACAGAGTTTGAGAGAATATTGAAAATACTAACTATACCAGCTAGAAGTGGCATATACATATCCAGACAGGAAATTAGAAGTATAGGATTATCTCTAGGTGTTGAAATACCAGTTAAAGAAAGAAAATTTATGTTAAAAGACTTATTTCTATATGCTAAGCAGTTTGGAGTTCTGAAAGAGTTTATAGAGTTATTAATCTCATTTACAGATAGGAAGATAAATGAATATAGAGAATTACAGGAGATATATCCCAATTCTAAAATTCTTTTTGAGGGCTGGATAAACAGAGCTGAAAAACTGAAAAAATTCTTAGAAAATATGAAAAAAGAGATTGATATATATAAAAAACTTTAGGATGGGGAGGAAATGGGAAATAATTCAAATAATTTATTAAACTCCTTTATTAGTAGATTTAATTCAGCTAAAACTGAGGAAGATTTCAGAGAGCTAACGAAAGATATAGAGGAATTCTTATCAAGGAACCCGGGAGAGGAAAATTTAAAGGTTTTACTGGCAGATTTATATACCATATTAGAAGAAAGAGAAAGGATAGACAATTTACTGAATAACATCAAAATACAAAATTTAGATGAAGAATTTAAAGTAGCATATTTAGTGTTTTTATTTGATACGGGAAATTTTGAAAAATTACTGGATTTTATTGAAGATTTTAATAAGTATAAATTACATTTTTCTAAAGCTGAAAATTTAATAACTATCAAACTTATTTACATATCTATAGCTATAGAATACTTTAAACTTCCTCTAATTGAAGAGGAGATAAAAGAAATTTATGAAATTATATTTAATATAAGTTATGATATTAAAGAGTTTATAGATAACTTTGATAAATTTTTATCTGCAGTTGTTGCAGTTTCAAAACTAGAAAATATAGAATATCTTTTATACAAAGTTTATCTGTATCTAAAGGCCAAACTAAAGTTAGATAAAAACTATAGAAAAGGTTTAAAGATAGTTGAAGATGTTTTAGTTAATGTATCCTCTAAATATTTAGTCTACTTTTCTATATCTCCAGATGAGGAAAATTTAGTTTTAGTAATTGTAATAGATGATTTAGTATTTGGAAGTATAGAAGAATTTTTAGAATTTAGAATTAATACAGAGATAGAGTTAAAAGAAAAAATTAAAAAGAATTTGCCGAATTTTCCCAAGTTTACGGTAAGTATTCCAAATCCAATTATTGAAGAGTTTAAGGAGGAATAAGGAATGTTGCCAGAACATTACATACAACTGGCTGATGAGCTTTTATTAAGGGAGTTTAATACTAACCAAATTACAGTTTTTAAGACAGCTATAGAAAGATACTACTATGGTTCTTTTCTTATGTGTAAAGATGTTTTAATGAATGCAATATATCCATACAGAGAAAAAGATTTACTAAATAAAAATATTCATTCTATAGTTAAAAGAGTTTTTCTAAACAGCAGTATACCTATAGTTGCCTCAATGTTAGAGGAATTAAAAATTTTAAGAAATGAAGTTGAGTATAATCCAGCTTTTACACCTACAAAATACGAGGTTAATTTGGCAAAAAGTTATGCATATGAAATACTGTCTATACTTGAAGAGCTAAAAGAAGAGGACTATAAAAATCTTAAGAATACATACTTATCTTTAAGGGAAATTGATAAAGTATAACTAATCTATTTTCATTCCTATAACTATAACAACAACTACAAGTACCATAAAAAAGCCTATCATAAAAAGCAGTTTTTCCATAGCTTTTCTCCTTTCTTACTATATTTATATTAATCATATCTATTAAGCGATTTTTCTACAATGTATAGATATTGTTCCAACTCTTTAACTCTCTTTTTTAAAAACTCTAACTTATCAAAAGCTATTAAAATTCTAGCCATAGAACCACTACCAGTATAAAAATCTTCTATAAATTTAAACTCTCTATCTCTATACTGA
>JALSPY010000169.1 GCA_026985705.1 Hydrogenothermaceae bacterium
AACTTTTAAAAATAGAGGAAGAATTACATAAAAGAGTAGTTGACCAAGATGAAGCTATAAAGGCAATAGCTAAAGCTATAAGAAGAAACAGCGTAGGACTAAAGGGAAGACACAGACCAATAGGAGTTTTCCTATTTCTAGGACCTACAGGTGTTGGAAAAACTGAAACTGCGAAGGCATTAGCAGAATATCTATTTGGAACTGAGGACGCTTTAATAAGATTTGATATGTCTGAGTATATGGAAAAGTTTGCCGCTTCTAGATTGGTAGGAGCACCTCCCGGATATGTAGGATATGAGGAAGGTGGGCAGTTAACAGAGGCAGTAAGAAGAAGACCATACTCTGTTATACTTTTTGATGAGATAGAGAAGGCTCATCCAGATGTCTTTAACATGTTCCTACAAATATTTGATGACGGAAGATTAACAGACAGTCTAGGAAGAACTGTTGATTTTAGTAATACGATAATAATAATGACTTCTAACCTTGGAGCTAGACTTATAACAGAAAGTAATAAAATGGGATTTGAAACCAAAAAGGGTATGATAGATTATGAAGAAATGAAGAAAAATGTTTTAAGAGAAGTTAAAAGGCATTTTACACCAGAATTTTTAAATAGATTAGACGATGTTATAGTATTTAAGCCACTAGACAGGGATGTTATAAAGAGTATAATTGATATTCAAGTTAAGGAAATAAATGAAAGGCTAAAAGAATGGGGAATTACGTTAAAACTTTCCAAAAAGTTTGTAGACTACTTAATAGACAAAGAATACAAACCGGAATATGGAGCAAGAAGCATAAAGAGAGCTTTACAATCTCTAGTGGAGGACTTACTAGCAGAGGAGATACTGAAGGGCAAAATAAAAGAAGGTTCTACAGTGGAAATAACTCTAAAAAAAGATGGAAAAGTTGCCTTAAAGATAAAAAAGGAGAAAAAAGTAAACAAAAAGGAAAAAGCAAAAGAGGAAGCACTTTCTACAAATTAGATAATAAATTTCTTTTTTATTCTTTTCTCTTCTCTATTTTAATCCTTCTTCAAGAAAAATCTTTAGCAGAAGAAAATGATTTCTCAAAAAATCAATCTTTAATAGATTTAGAACAGACAGGACAAAAGGTTTATAGACTTAGAAGTATAAAGTTTATAGGGTTAAAGTATATAAAGCCAGAGATAATAAAACCATTAATACCATTCGGTAAAGGAGCAATAATAACTAGAGATACTTTAGTTAACACAATTAGAGATTTGTATAAACTTGGTTATTTTAACGATATAGAAACTTATGCAAACTTTACTGAAAATGGAATTGATTTAATATTTGTGTTTAAAGAGTTGCCAGTTGTCCAAAAAATAGACTTCATAGGAAATGAGGAAGTGGACAGTGAAGAGCTACTTAAATATCTGGGAATATCCACAAAACAGAGACAGGAAACATCTACGTTTCTACCATTTATGACAATAGGTCCAGAGCTTGCTGAAAAATTAGCATCAATAAAAAAGGGCTTAGGTAGAGTTTTCTCTCCAGATGAAATAGAAAGAATGAAAAAAATTATACAAAAAGTTTATGAGAAAAAAGGTTTCTATAACGTAAAAGTTGACTATTTTTTTAGAGGAAATACCTTAGTTTTCGATATCAAGGAAGGACATCAAGCCTATGTCGCAAAAATAAATATAATTGGGAATAAACAGATAGATACCGATGAAATATTAGATGTAATGGAAACTAAAGAGAGATGTTTATGGTGCTTTAGATGGCATCCATCTCTAGAAAAAGATACTCTTCTGGATGATATAGAGAGAATAAGAGAACTTTATATAGACAAAGGTTTCTTTGATGTAGATATTTCCAAACCTAAAATAGAGCTAAAAAATGGTGAAGAATACTATATAACAATATACATAAAGGAAGGGCAAAGGTATAAGCTCTCATCAATAGAAATAGAGGGAAATGATTTATTTACGAAACAAGAGTTATTTGAAGATTTAAAGGAAAGACCTGAAATTGGAAAGTATTACGATGGAAAGGCAATTAAGGAATTAAAAAAGAAGATAGCAGAAAAATATACAGACCTAGGATTTGTTTTTACAAGGGTTTATACTCAGAAGATAAAAAATAAAGAAAAAAAAGAAGTAAAAGTAAAATTTCTAATAGAAAAAGGAGAAAGATACTACACAGATTTAATAAATATTTCAGGGAACTATGAGAGTAGAGATGAAACTATAAGAAGAGAGTTAAAACTTGCACCCGGTGACCTCTTTATAAAAAGATTAATAAAAAAATCCCAATCAAGACTTATGAGACTTGGTTTTTATAATTCTGTTAATTTGGAGCCTCAATTTAAAGATATTGGATTGTTAGATGTAGATGCTAAAGTCTCAGAAAGGTTTACAGGACAGCTTTCAATAGGACTGGGATACAGTCAGTTTACAGGTTTATCTGTTTTTGGCTCAATAAAGAAGGGGAATTTTAGAGGAACGGGAGATACACTTTCAGCTTCT
>JALSPY010000170.1 GCA_026985705.1 Hydrogenothermaceae bacterium
CAGATGAGATTAAAAAGAAAGTGGCTGTTTTGTCTGAACGTTGTGGGACAGAAAGAACTTATCATTGAAAAATTCTGTTATGACTTTACGAGTCTTGTCTGAACATAGTGGAATAAAAAGTTTACTATTTCCGAAATTCTTCGGCGTCTATACCATATTTTTTTAATAACTTTTGTAATGACTGTCTCTCTATACCTGCCAATTTTGAAGCCTGTGTGATATTACCCTTTGTAATTGAAAGAATAGTTTTCAAATACTTTCTCATAAATTTCTCTGTATAAATTTTCTTTGCCTCTGAATAAACTAGAGGAAAATCTTCCTCCTTAGAGGATAAAACAATTTCCATATCCAAATGAGATGGCTCAATAATATCACCATCAGCTAATATACAAGCTCTCTGAATAACATTTTCTAACTGTCTAACATTACCTTCCCAGTTATAATTTAAAAGAAGTTTCATTGCATCTATAGATATACCCTTTATATTTGACCCGTAAAGTTTATTGAACTTTTCAACAAAGTAGTTAGCTAAAAGTGGAATATCATCCTTCCTTTCTCTTAAAGGAGGTATTTTTATAGTAAAATTAGCAATACGATAGTATAAATCCTCTCTAAATTTACCTTCCTTTATTAACTGTTTTAAGTCTTTATTTGTTGCAGTGATAATTCTAACATCTACATAAATAACTTTGTTAGAGCCAATTCTTCTTATTTCCTTACTCTGTAAAAATCTTAAAAACTTTCCTTGTATATCTAAAGGCATTTCTCCAACTTCATCTAAAAACAAAGTTCCACCGTCAGCCATTTCTATAATACCTTTTCTATCTTCACTAGCTCCTGTAAATGCACCCTTTTTATATCCAAAAAATTCAGCTTCCATTATATCTTTTGATATATTGGCACAATTTATAGGAATAAAAGGTTTGTCTTTCCTTGGGCTTAATCTGTGTATGGCTTTAGCAAAAAGCTCCTTTCCAACTCCACTCTCTCCCTGAATTAAAACTGTAATATCTAAGGGAGCTATTTTTTTTACCTGCTCAAGCAGAGCTAACATCTCATCATTATTTGTAATAATTTTAAAATCTTTAAATGTTAGCTTTTTTATTTCTTCCTTTAACTTTTGATTTTCCTTTAAAAGTTTTGATTTCTGTATAGCTTCATCAATTATTTTCCAAACTGAAGGATTATAAAAATCAATAGGTTTTTCCAAATAATGAAAAGCTCCCTCCTTCATGCATTTTACTGCATTTTCAATAGTTCCGTATCCTGTTAAAACTATAAAACTTGTAGTTTTATTAAATTTTCTTACTTCCTTTAAAAATTGATAACCATCCATTTTAGGCATTTTCATATCAGAGATAACTAAATCAAAATCTTCATTTTTCAATAACTCTAGAGCTTTAAAAGGAGTTTCCGTTATACTTACAGAATAATTTTCCTCCTCAAGAATTTCTTTAAAACTTTCTATAAAGTCTAGATTGTCATCCACAAGTAAGATTTTTCCCTTATCCATAAAAACCTCTATAACTTAGATAACTATAAATAATGTTAAAATTTTAGTTATCCAAACATATTTAGCAATATTTTAAAAAAAATGGAAAATGATTGAGTATATAAAAGGTAAAATTATAAAATATGACGAATTTAGTATAGTTGTTGAAATAGGCAACTTTGGTTTAAAAATACTTACACCTTCCAACTTTAATGAAGAAGAAAGTAAAGTGTATATTTATCATCAGATAAAAGAAAATGAAATAGTTCTGTATGGTTTTAAAACATTAAAAGAAAGGGATATTTTCTTAAAACTTATCAATATAAATGGTGTAGGTGTAAAACAAGCTTTAAAAATTTTAAAAAATTTTTCTGTTGAGGAGATAGAAGAAGCAGTAAAGGTAAAAAATATAAAACTGTTTCAACAGGTTTCTGGAATAGGAAAAAAGTTAGCACAGAGGATAATATTAGAATTAACTGATAGTTTAGAATTTCAAAGTAAAGATGATACGGATAGTGAACTGTTAGAAGCCCTTTTAGAGTTTGGATATAAAAAAGATGAAGTAAAAACCGTCCTAAAAGAAATTCCTAAAAATCTATCAATAGAAGAAAGATTAAAGGAAGCTTTAAAACTTTTATCAAAAAATAAATTTGCAAAATAGAGATAAATATTTTTAAATTTAAATCGTAAGTATTACAGGAGGATAATTATGAAGAGAAAAATTTTACTAGGATTAGGTTTTATTATTACAGTTTCATTAACAAGTTGTAATACACAGGCAAAAGAAGTAAATACAGAGCTTCAACAGAATGATTTAATTGTAAAAAGAGGATATGAGGTATATAAGACTAAGTGTTCTAGCTGTCATATGGAGCATATAGATAAATCTAAGGTTATGGAATTTAGAAAACTAGTTAAATCTGGGAAAAAACCACCTATTTTGGCACCACCTATGAGCGAAGTTTCAGCAAGGCTTAAAGTTTTCTTCAAAGATG
>JALSPY010000171.1 GCA_026985705.1 Hydrogenothermaceae bacterium
TGTAGGCTCATCTGCAACCATAAATTCGGGATTTAACACTATAGCCCTAGCTATAGCTACCCTTTGCCTCTGCCCTCCTGAAAGGTCAGAAGGGTATCTATCTAAAAAAGAAATATCTAACCCAGAGTTAACTATAGACTGTTTAATAAATTCATCTCTAAATTTTTTCTCCACTTTATGAACAATTAGAGGCTCTTCCAATATTTGATAAATCTTCATTCTTGGATTTAAAGAGCTTCTAGGGTCCTGAAAGATAATCGAACATTTTTTCCTAAAAAGTTTTTCTTCTTGTTTATCAAAACTGTATATATCCTTTCCTTCAAATAGAATTTTTCCGTTGGTTTTATCAATAAGTTTTAGCAATAACCTACCAATTGTTGATTTCCCACTACCACTCTCACCAACTAGTCCAACAATCTCATTTCTGTATATATTAAAGGAAACTTTATTTACTGCATAAAAATATTTTTTCTTAAATAAACCTCCCCCTATTCTATACTTTTTTTCTAATTCTATAACTTTAAAAAGGTAATCATTATCCATTTTATTAATAAAATTATTTCCCCCTTAAAAAGCTAATCTTAAGAGAAATATTTTATACTACATTTTATCTGTATTTATGTGATTTTATTTATTTTATAAATTTATTTTTGTTAAGAAAGTTTAACGAATTTTTTAAATTCCTTAAATAAAATCTTTATAGAATAATATTTAAAAAATTAAGATTTTTTATTTTGGGGGTATAATATGAAAAAATTTGTCCTTACTGGAATTATAACATTAGCCACTATAACGTTGCCTTTAACTTCTTGTAATAATAAAAAGGAAGAAACTAAAGAACAAAAACAAACTTCTCAAAGTAATGAAGCTCAGAAACAGGAAGAAAAATCTCAAAGAAAAGTAATAAATGGTGCAGGAGCAACTTTCCCTTATCCTGTATATTCAGCATGGGCTAGCAAGTATTATGAGGAAACTGGAATAAAGTTAAACTATCAATCTATAGGCTCAGGAGGAGGTATTAGACAGATAAAAAATAGAACAGTTGATTTTGGTGCTTCAGATGCTCCATTACCTCCTGAAAAATTAGAGGAATATAAACTTTATCAATACCCAGCAATAATAGGTGGTGTTGTTCCAGTTGTTAACATTCCAAATATAGGGGCTGGTCAGTTAAAATTAGACAGTCAAACTTTATGTAATATCTACTTAGGAAAAATAAAATATTGGGATAACCAAAGCCTAAAGGCAATAAACCCAGATATAAATCTTCCTCATGAGAAAATAACTGTAGTTCATAGGTCAGATGGTTCTGGGACAACTGCTATATTTACAACATACTTAGCTGAAGTATGTCCAGAATGGAAGGAAAGTGTAGGGGCTGGAAAGGCTGTAAAATGGCCTGTTGGAATAGGTGGAAAGGGTAATGAGGGAGTTGCTAACTATGTTAAAAAAACTAAATACTCTATAGGTTATGTTGAGTTTGCATATGCAAAACAGAACAATTTATCTTACACAAAATTAAAAAATAAAGCTGGAAACTTTGTTGAACCTTCTATAGAAACATTTAAAAACGCAGGTGCTACTGCTGATTTTGACCCTAAAAAACATTTTTATCTATGGATGGTTAATGCTCCGGGAGAAAAAGCTTGGCCTATTGCAGGTGCATCATTTATTTTACTTGCTAGAGAAAAAACAGAAGCTAATAAACTTGTAAACTCATTCTATAAATGGTCCTTTGAAAATGGAGATAATATAGCTGAAAAATTAGATTATGTACCTTTACCAAAAGAGTTAAAAGAAAAGATTTACAAATATTGGGAAGAAAAGGGGATATCCCCTTAATTTATTCCTTTCTATTTAAATAAATTTTTTAAGTTTTCCATTTCATTTTTCAATTTATCGAATAATCCTTCTTTATTTTGTTTCTTTTGTATAGCATTTCTAACATTATCAATTTCTTTAAGTAAAGGTCTTACTTCTCCATAATTTTTAATGTATCCTAAAATTTTAGCTAATTTAATGTTATTTTTAGCTTCTTGTAAAAGTTTTAAAGCAGTATTTGGGTCCTTTTTGTAAATTTTAGAAGCATCTTCTATTAATATAGATGCAATTGCTAAAGGTCTAGGAATAATTGTTGTTTCTACTTCTAGTGTTCCTATAGCAACCTGAAGTTGAGCTATTGCACTTTTTATTTTTCCATCTGATAAAAATTTATCAGCTAATTCTATGGAATTTTTATATAAATTTAATGGAAGGTAGGTAGTCTGTATGACAAACTCATCTCTTAAAGTGTTTAATATTTCCCTACCTTTTACAAAATCATTTTCATTAACAGCTTTTTTAGCTTCTTGTGCTAATTTTTCTGCAGTTCTTATATCAAATTCTCCCCTTATTTCTATTACAGAAACATCTATAGGAAATTTTTTTATTTTATAATTAGTGCTTAAATTATTTAACTTTTGCTTTATATCT
>JALSPY010000172.1 GCA_026985705.1 Hydrogenothermaceae bacterium
AGAGATTTACAATAGCCCAGTTGTAAGCTATATACTTACAGAGGGTAGTCTTTCCAACACCTGCAGTTCCAAAGATTAAAGCCCTTGAACTGTTATTTTTAGTTGATTTAGAGATTAAGTCTTTTATATCTATCGGTTCTTTTTCCTTATAAACCCTGTCATACTGATAAAGATATATATCCCTTTCCTTTAGCTTTTCTAATTTCTTCTTTTCTCTTTCTTCTCCTCTTTTCTCTTCCTCTTTAATAATCATCAAATTAACATAAATATCCTCTATGCTTCTCTTTTCTAAATAAGGAAGAATAGATAGCTCACTGAAGTTATTTATGTAATAAGAGGTTAAATGTTTTATAAGCTCATTAAAATTCAGTTTTTTTTTAGGTTTTCTTGATTTAAATAAATATTTTTATCTCCTTTTACAACATCGCCTTCAACCTTTTCAAAGTAATCTCCCTCTGCATATCTTCCATAGTTGTTAATCTTCCTCTTATCTCTGCTTACATTTTCATTTTTAACATTAATCTCACCGATATTTTCAGCTTCTTTTTTTATTTCTTTTAAAGCTTTTATTAAATCTTTTTTCAAATCACCATCTAGAGAGTTCAAAAATTCATCAAATTTTCCTTTATCATCACTTTTTAAAATTTCTTCTAATTCATTTATCAAATCTGCCTGTTTGTTTTTTGTAAAAAGGGCAGTAATTTTCCTTAAGGCAAAGGAAGAAACTTCCTCTAAACCTTTGTAAGATAAATTACCAATTACACCAGAAGAGGCACTTGAGAATATAAACTTTGCAATTTCATATAAAGTTAAATCTGTCATATTTCTAACCTTTGTATTTATACGACTTTCTAATCTATTATAAAATATCCTCTAATACCGATACAAATTATTAAGATGTATTCAGTTCAATAGGTGATATAAAATAAAAAGAAAAAAGTGAAAGAAGAAAAAAAATGGCAAAGAAAAGAATATATAGACATGATATAAGATGTCCAGAATGTGGTTCCAACTGGGTTTGCAAAAATGAAAATCAAACAAACGGTAAACAAAAATACAGATGTAATAATTGCAACAGACATTTTACTGATGGATAAAAAAACACATCTGTAATCAGTTAGAAAAAATAAAAGAAATAAGTTATTTACTATTTTAGATTTAGCAAGTTTCATTTAATGAAAAGAAAATAATTTATAATAACTTTAAAAAGTTTTTAATTAATTAGGAGAGGATTTATGGATTACAGAGTAGTTTTAATAAAGACACCAGACCATAGAGGAATTACAGGAAATATAATTAACGCTTTGGAGAAAGTTTTATCGGCAAATGGTTTTAATACAAAGGTTGTTGAGCCTACACCTGAAAATATTCAACAGATAGTAAATGAAATTTACGAATTTAATCCCCTATTTATGTTTGATTTAAATCTAGATGGAGTTATATATGGAGAAAAGGATGGTAAAAAAGTTCCTTTAGCAGATATTATGGGCAATCTACATATGACTTGGTTTTTTGATGACCCAATGGTTCACTGGATAAAATTAAAACCTATTTTAAACTCTAGCCAATTAATTTACTTAACTATAGATATAGAACATTCCCAGTGGCTAGGTAGTTTAGGAAAAAATGTTGCATTCTTATCACCGGGAATAATTCCCCAAAATATTCCGCCAGAAAATACACCTAAAGAGTTTGATGTAGCATTTATTGGACCTGTTATTGACCCTACTATAATAGAGGAAGATTGGAAAAAAAGATTTGATGAAAATCTGTATATATACGCTGTAGAATTAGGAAGACTTTTATATAAAAACCCTGATATGCCGATAAGATTTGCTTCAGGTTATCTACTGTCCCAGTTTAACCAGCAGTTTCAGGAAGCAATGTTAAAACTACAAAAGGAAAAGGAAGACGAATTTATGGTTTATCTTTCAGAAATTGGGGTTTATGCAATGAATTTAAGAAGGTGGAATATATTAGACAATATAGAGGAAGTCGAAATAAATGTTTTAGGGACAGTTCAAGGAGAAACCAAAGATAACATTGTTGTTTACGATGATATAACATTAGAAAAAGATATACTACAGTTTTTAGCTAAATCTAAGATAGCATTATTAAGCCACCCACCATTTATACCAACTGCTTTAGGCTACACTGCTTTTAACTCTCTAGCTTGTAATACATTAACAATGACAGAAGAAAGACTGTTTACAAAATCATTCTTTGTAGAAGATAAAGAGATTGTTTTATACCATCCAACAGATTATATAGATATAGCAAGTAAACTCTTATACTATTTAGAGGATAAACCTTCAGAAAGAGAAGCTATAGCTAAAGCAGGCAGAGATAAAGTTTTTAAATACCACACTATCTTAAACAGAGGTGAGTTTATAGCTGAAATGATGAAAAACATTGTAAAACAGGCTGAAGAAGATTTAAAAAGAAAAAAAAGAC
>JALSPY010000173.1 GCA_026985705.1 Hydrogenothermaceae bacterium
TAAACAGTAATAATGCTACCTCTCCTTTTGTTCCCGTTAGATGTCCAACTTTAAATGAGAATAATTTTGAAATAGAACTCTTCGGTTATGAAAAGGGTGCTTTTGCAGGTGCAAATAATTCTAAAGCTGGGAAAGTTGAGCTTGCTGAAAATGGAACCTTATTATTTGATGAAATTGAGGAATTATCTAATAATCTACAGGCTAAATTATCCATTTTCCTTGACAATATGGAATATGAAAAAATAGGTAGTAATAAAATAAAAAAGGCTAATGTAAGAATTATATCAACTTCCTCTAGAAATCTGTTAGGTGAAATAAAAAAGGGAAGTTTTAGACTAGATTTATATTACAAACTAGCTGTAATAAAGATAGAACTTTTACCTTTAAGGGAAAGAAGAGAAGATATACCTATACTTGTAAATAAATTTTTATCTAGAAAGAAAAAGAAAATTAAACCAAATGCATTAAAATATCTAATGGAGCAAGACTGGTATGGAAATATAAGGGAACTTTTTTCTGTTTTAGAGACTGCAGTAATTCTATCTAAAGATAGTGAAAGTATAGATGTTCAACATTTAACAGAACAGTTTTACACTTTTGAAGAAATAGGAAAACTAAAAGAGCAAATTAATGAGCCAAAACTTTCAGAGGAAAAACTATTTAATGAAAAAGAAAGAATAAAGATTGCTTTACAAAAAACTAATGGAAACAGAAAAAAAGCAGCTGAGCTTTTAGGTATAAGTGTTCCTACCTTATGGAGAAAAATGAAAAAGTATAATCTTTTAGATGAGTTTAGAAAATAGTAAATATTTATTTCTTCTCTGCTTTTTAAATTATCTTTTCTTAAATCACAAATTAGGCTTAAATATAATGTATCCTTTAAAAGAGAGGTAAATCAGTAAAAGGTTGCAATTTACAGGATATAAAAGAATAAAAAACTTAAAGAGCAAAAAAATATCCATTTTAATAGAAATAGCTTTTTTTGTGATTGCCTTTTTATTTATCCTATTTTCTATTTTATTTGGAAAAGATACATTAAAATTTATAAAACTAAAAAAAACAGAAAGAGATTTAAAATATTTTTCAGAAATTGTATATGAGTATAGAGAACTGTATAAATACCTTCCCGGAGATGATCCATTTGCAAAAGCAAGATGTCCATCTAGTATGTATATAGGAAATGGCAATGCTTCAGGATATATAGGAGATAGTGATAGTATTAATGAAGAAGAGCAAGCAATGAGACACCTTAGATGTGCAAAAATTTTAAGTGGTGATGTTGATGAGAAATATGAAAATTATCCTAGGAACTCATACGGTGGAATTTTTAAATTTAGCTATATAAATCTTAAAGGAAAAAAATTTAATGTTATTAAAGTGTATAAAATTCCTTTAGAAGCAATGAAAAAAATTGATAGTGGTTTAGATGACGGTAATTTGAAAACAGGAAAAATTATAGTTATAAAAGAAGGAAAAGATAAAAATAAGGAAGATGTTTTAATTTATATTTTGAAGGTTTACTAAAGTTAATCCTCTTCCTCTATATTTGACCTATTATCTGAGATTTTTTTCATAAAATTACAAGTTTCAATGGTAGTTTTGTTTTTATTTCTAATATTAGAAAAATCTTTCTCAGATATTAGTCTACGCTTATACATATCTTCTATTTCAAAACATGCTTCACAGCAATCTTTACTACAGTCCATAGAAAAATAGTAAAGTGCTTTTTTAGGAGCATTCTTATTGAGATATAAATTCCCAAGTGAATAACAACCACCACAGTATTTTTCGTTACTTTTTATGGAAAGTTTACATGCTTTTTTCCAGTATTTAATAGCCTTACTTTCATTTTTAGATACATCGCCATATCCATTAAAGAAAAAATCTCCAACATTGTAGCAAGAGATTGCATTATTTAGGTCATCACAGCCTTTCTTAAATAGATAAAATGCATCTTTATACATTTCAAATGAGAATAGTATAGAAGCAGCTGTATTACACCCATCAGCATTTCCATTTTTACAAGCTGTTTCAAATCTTTTCAGCTCCGCAGATGTTACTTCGTCTATTTTTATTTCTTTTCCGAAAGAGTTAAACAAGATTGAAACTAGTAGGAAAATAAAGAAAGATTTCAGAATACTTTTTTCTACTGAAATTAACATTTCTTCCTCCCCGCATAGATACAATATTAATCTTTAATAATACACTTATTGTTTTAATTCAACAATTTTAATAAAATCGTCCTTTTATTATAAAAAATAAAGAGAAATTTAAAATTTGATTGATTTTATTGAAAGAGAGAATTGAAAAGGGAGAAAAGAGGAAAACATTAATAATTTATTATTTATTTAATAATTCTACAGCTTCTAAAACATCCATACCCGCCTCAGTGATAGAAGTTTTACCTATAAACCCTGCTAATCTCATAACAGCTAACTCTTTGTTGAATGTTTCGGGGTCAATTCCAGATATTTTGATAGCCTTCTCCCAGTTTTTAGGTAAAATTCTAACCTTTCTTTCCTTAATATAAAGATTTCCAGCCTCTTTTATTGCTTTAAGAATTCTAACTATTATTGGGTTAATAGGGTTTGCTATTCCTTCAGGTGTTCCAGCTAAAGCTTTCTTAATAAGTTTTCCTGCATCGGTTAAGATAATTGCGTCATTTGGTAATACATCTAAAATATATCTTGCTTCAAGTTTATTTAAAGCATATTGAACTTCTTCTTTTAGAGTTTCATCAAATTCATTAAATAATTCATTTAGGAACATTCCCCTTTCAGGTATTTTCTTTAATACCATAAGCTCAAATCTAGTAATGTGAGGCAATCTCTCTATATTGTAAGCTAACTCTTCATAAAGTAATCCTGATTTAGTTGGAAAACCTCCGCCAACAAGATGTTCCTCTAAAGCTTCCTTATACCATTCATAGTTTGGAGCACCAAACTCTGTTTTTGTAATAGTAATAGACTTAACAGCTGTTGCTTTTATCTCTCTAACACCTTTTTCTTTTATATCCTTTAATACTTCTTCTCCAAAGTCTGTGATTTTATATACTGTTTTACCAGATTTTTCGTCTAACTCAGCTTTTATTAGATTAAATGCTTCCAATGAGTAAAGAGCTTCTTTTACTGTATCAAATAATCTTTCATACCACTCATTACCTTTTTCCCAGAAATGTTTAAATAACTCTTCTACTGTGAATAATTCAGCCCACTTTTTCTTTAGCTCTTCTTTCTTTTGATAACCTAAAGCCTGATTTATAATTCTTCCATAAAACTCTTTAAGATGTTTATATTCTTTTAAAGGTTTTTCTAGTAAGAAATGAACTATTTCCTCATCAGTAGGAAGTATTTCTTTATTTTCCTCATGTTTTTTCCAAACCTTTTCTATACCGAGAAGTATTTCCTCATCTAAAAGCTCTAGATTAAATGTTTTAACAGGTCTATATTCCCTTTCACTCCAAAGTTTATAAGCTTCTAATAAATACTCTCCCGCAGGTAATATCTCTCCATCAACATCAATATAACCTAAAGCTCCAAGTGTTTCTAACTCTAAATCTGTTAGAGCGTCTACTCCATTATCTAAAACCTTGAGTAGAGCATACATATAATCTTCATTTATTATTGTTTCATATGCAGGAGCCACAGTTTGACAGACTTTCTGAACAGCCTGTCCTAAACCTGAAAGTGTGTAAACATCAGAGTTTGGAACAGAAAAAGATATTAACTTCATAGCTTCCATTAATAGAGGAAATCTTCCACCTTCAGGCATGCTCTTTGAATCAGCAGGACCTATAGGCATTGTTGCTATATAATTACCTAACTCTTTTGAAATAACTAATCTTGGTTTTGAATTTTTGAATATATCATAAACGGTTTTAGCATAATTGTTTACTTTTTTTAACCAACCTTTTTTCTCTTCATAAACTTCTTCCGCAAATCCTCTCTCCTTTAGATAATTAAAAATAGTATCTCCAGTTAAATCATTATTCTTTACGGAAGCTTCTATCATTGCTATTATTTCAGAACCTATCCATCTAAATTTATCATCCCACTCAGTAGGATGTTTAATTAAATTTTTATTTATCATTTCTTCAAGCATATAAACTAAAGTCCTTCCCCAGTATGTTAGTCTATACTCTATAGGGCTAGCCCCCTGTTCCAATAAATTTTGATATTCTAGTTCTATATAAGGAGCTTCCTCCGACTTTAAGGTTATTTGACAAGCTAAACCTTTACTTTCTTGAGATTTTACATTTAATAATGCTAATGCATGCTCCTTTCTGATTATCATTTTATTCCTCCATATATTTTTTTCCTTTAATTAAAATACAGCATTAAATATATTTTGTCAAAAAATATTAGTAAAAATTTATAATAAAATTTTACTTAAAGTTTATAATAAAAAATTTATTTCTAATTTCTAGTGTATAAAATCTGTTGTCTTATTTTAGAATATTAAAATATTATCAATATTCAATTTTAATTTTTCAAAGGTGGGTTATGGATACCAATACTAATTTAAATTTTTTAGATAGTATTGATTTACCACTAGTAATATTCATTGGATTAATACTTTTATTTTTCTTAGTTTTATTTTTAGCAATTTCAGTAAAAATAGTTCCACATAAAGAAGCGTGGATTGTGGAAAGATTAGGTAAGTTTCATAAGGTAGCAGAAAGTGGATTAAACATAATTGTTCCGGTTATAGATGAAGTTAAAGCTAGAATTTCACTGAAAGAACAAGTAATGGACTTTCCTAAACAGGATGTTATTACAAAAGATAATGTTGTTGTAGAAGTTGACGCAATATGTTATTATCAAATAATAGAGCCACAGAAAGCATACTACAACATAGAAGATATAGAAAACGCTATAGAACAATCTGTTCAAACAGCAGTTAGAGATATAGCCGGTAGTTTCAGTTTAGATGAACTCCTGTCAGGAAGGGAGGAGGTTAACAAAAAAATACAAGAGTTAATGAAAGAAATATCTAAAGAGTGGGGAATTGTAATAAAAAGGGTTGAGTTAAAGGAAATAAATCCACCACCTGATATTATAGATGCAATGACAAAACTGATTGAAGCTGATAGAACTAAAAGAGCTATGATAACAGAAGCTCAAGGTAAAAAAGAGGCTATGGAGCTAGAGGCAGAGGCTTTTAAGTATGTAAAATTAAGGGAGGCGGAAGCATTAGAAAAACTGGGGGAGGCACAGGCTAAGGCTATTAAACAGTTAGTCGAGCTGGTTGGAGACCCTAAATTAGCAGCAATGTTGATAATTGGAGATAACTACTTAAATGCTTTAAAGGATATGTCCCACAGTAAAAGCTCAAAGATGATAGTTCTGCCTCCTAACATAGATAGTCTTATAGATATGATTAGTAGGGGGAAAAACAATGATGGAGGTAAAAACAGCTGAAATAATTTTATTAATTTACTTATCTACAGTTCTTATGTTAGATTTAATTTTTTCACTTGGTGGTCTTTTAATTCCTATAGCGTTATCAGCCATTATAAGCTATGTAATTTTTCTTCAAGTCCAATCCATAGATTATCTTATATTTGCCTTTCCCTTAATACTATTTATTTTATATTTTTATAAGTTTAGTAAATTATCTGGAAAATTGAAAAGCTCAACAGTTGAGGGTTATTTAAATTTACAAATGCTTTTTATTCCAATATTTGAAAAACTTCAACCTTCAAATAAGTTATATTTTAAGTTAGCAGGTCAAAAGGGCTATGTTATAAAAAAACTTGGGAATAATTTATATAGAGTAAGGTTTAATATAGGGGCTTTTGGTAAAACTAAGTTTTTCTGTTATAGTGATGAGCCTTTAGAGTGGGGAAATCAAGTTAAAATAAAAGAATTAAAAGATGGAAAAATATACGTAGAAAAAGTTTCTTAAATTTTCATTAATTTTTTCTCATATTTCATCTATATAACTAAATTTTAAAATGTCTGGAAAGAAATAAAATTCTTCTTCGGTAAAGTGGTCTTTTAAAGTTGTTAGATATTCATTAAAAGTTTTCTTTAGATGATAACTTATAGATTTTCCTCTGTATTCATTTTCTCCATTTTTATATTTATTAATTAAAAAGTTGATATACTCCTCTATCTCTTCCAATGTTCTATGTCCGAAGTTTAAAGCCTCTGTATCAAACTCTGTTATTCTAGCTTCATTTATTAAATTATCTAAATCATTCTCTTCCACATAAGCGTGTTTATTAACTTCAGAGAGAAAATTTTCTATTTTTTCAATAGTATCCTTATTAATTCCTTCCTCTAACTTAGTTTTTATATACTCTCCTTCCTTTAAAAGTTTTTTATGCTCATCTGTTAACTGTGATAGCAACTCTTTTATTTTCCTAAAAGTTTCTTTATTTTCCATTGTTATTTCCTTTTAGCTTTATTCCCTATATAAATAACAAATTCATTATATCCACCTTTAACATTAACTTTTATCTTAAATCCATAAATATCAACTATTTCCTTAACTATAGATAAACCTATCCCTGAGCCTTTAGAAGTAGAACGGGCTTCATCTTCTCTATAAAATCTTTCAAATATCTTTTCTGGATTTTTTATAGGTGTTCCTGTATTCTTTACAGAAAAGTAATCTCTATCTATAACTATAGAAATTTCTCCTTCCTTCTTATTATATTTAATTGCATTACTTAGAAGATTAGAAACTAGCATCTCAATATGCCTGTGATTTGCAAAAACTTTTAATTCTTCTTTCTCATCTAACTCAACAAATATCTCTTTTTCTTCAAGTTTTGGAGCTAAAATGTCTAACTGGTCTTTTATAACCTCATTTATTGAAACTTCTGTTTTTTCAAACTGTTGTGTTTTTAACTGAGCCATTAATGTTAAATCTGAAATAATATTCTTTATATACTTTATTGTTTTTTGTATTTGAGCTATATGCTCATGGACTTCCTTGGGGGCTTTGTATTTAAGAAGGATTATATGATTAGAAATAACAGTTAAAGGTGTCCTCAAATCATGGGAGATATTCTCAATAAATCTTTCCTGTTTTTCCATAGCCTCTTTTAAAGGTGCAACAATCTTCTTTGAAAGGAAAAATGATATTATAAATATAAAAACAAGAGCTCCTAAAACTGCATATATGATTATATGTTTCAGCTTTGCTAACTCCCCGTAATCACTTTCAATATCTCTACCTACATAAATCTTATACTCATTTGTACCTGTAAAGGTTCTCGTTCCGTATATAATTTTAGAACTCCCAACAATTTTCAAACTTGTAAAATGTTTTTTTATATTACAGTCATCTATATTTTTGGTAAAAACAAGTTTATTATTGCTATCGTATATACAAAGGTATGTTCCCTCTGGGAGAATAAACGGTGAATATTTTAAAGGTTCAACACTCTGTGTTTGCTCTATATTTTTTGAAATATCAAGGATAATATCTTTTACCTCATTTAAAGAAATTAAAAATATATCTTCTTTAAAGAAGTAGTATATTGTAAAACCAAATATAGACAGAATAAGGAAAGATATTCCAGATATTAAAAAAGTTATTTCTAATCTAGCTTTTAGGTATTCATCTTTTATTAATTTAGAAATACTTTTAAATTTCCACATTCAACTGATTTTAAGAATTTATGCTAGGTTTACAATTTAATCATTTTAAGATAATTTTCAAACTTTTAATTTTGAAATTAAAACACCATCTCTAATTGGAAGGATAGTAGTATCAAAGTTTTTAAACATATACTCTGTAAACTCTTTTATTTTTTTAGTTTTCTTATCAGGATTTTCATCTAAAACTTTACCACCCCATAACACATTATCCGCTATAATAACTCCGTCATCAGATAGATTTTGTTTAACTGTTTCTATAGCTTCAATATACCTTACCTTTTCTAAATCTAAAAATAGAATATCTATATTTTTATACCTTTTTGCAATCTGAATACCATCTCCAACCTCAAATATAGCCCTACCTATCAGGTTACCTTTCTGAAAGAACTCCTTAGCCTTCTGTATATTCTCAGTTTTATAATCAGTTAAGACAACTTTTCCATCTTTTAAACCTTTTGCAAACCAATAGGCAGAGTATCCAAACCCGGAGCCTATCTCAACTATTAATTTCGGAGCCTTTAAAACAGTTATGAAATATAAAAATTTACCTACAATTCTATCAACTATAGGGAAGTTTTCCTTCTTAGCCTTATCTTCCATTTCCAGAATAACTTCATCTACACCAATAAGGTTTTTTATATATATCTCTACTTCAGGATTGTTTATATATTTCACTATTTATCTCCTAAAGATATTTTTCCTCTAGTCTGTTTAACATTTGTAAGTCTAAAGCTATTTCTTTATTATCAATCACTATAAAAGGATAAAAGTTATAGAATTTAAAAATTTTAAAATTTCCAAGCTTATCAGTTTTATACTCCTCATATAAAAAACTATCTTTAATCTTTAGAGAAGAAAAAAGTATTAAAAGTATACTTTCATCAAAACTGTCTGCTAACTGAAACCATTTTATGGCTTCAGTATAATGTCTTTCCAATATATGTTTACAACCTCTAAGGAAATTTTTTATATCAGTATCATTGGTAGCTTTTATTAAATTATCCAAATCAGAAATTGATATGAGATTTCCTGTCTCTAAATTTTTAAATATCAATTTTAGAGATTTTAATTCTCTATTTTTCATTTTTTCTTTTCACATCACTTTCAAGTTCCTTTAAAAATTTTATCTGATAATCTGTATGTGGAGAAAATCCCTTCGACATCACCTTATTTAAGGCATCTTCATAACTTAAACCTTTGTATATGAGATAACCAGCTAAAAAAGTTCCACTTCTAGCCTGTCCATACTTACAATGGACAACAACCTTTTTTCCATTTTCAAGAAGTTCATCTATATAGCTATAAACAGCTAAAAAGTCCTCTGCAGGTATAGGATCTGCCATAGAGAAAGGTATTCTTATAACATTAAAACCTTTTTTCTTCTGTTCTTCAGTTATGAATTTACCGTAATCTCCATTTAATAAATTAATGATAGTATCAATGTTTTGTGCTTTCCATATATCTAACTCTTCCGGTTCAGGGGCTCTACTACCACCTAAATTATCTAAAATCCATCTAATCATTTTTTTATTTTACCTTTTAATATTATTAACAGTTTTTCAATTTAAATGTTTTTAGTTTAATTTGCAATATAAAAAAAAACTACAGTTTTATCCTACCTTTATATTTTTTAGATAACTCCCTTTTTAAATCTCTCTCTTTTATAGCCTGTCTCTTTTCATGTTTAGCTTTACCTTTAGCTAAAGCTATCTCTAGTTTAGCTTTACCATTCTTAAAGTAAAGTTTAGTAGGAATTATTGTATATCCTTTCTCCTGAACTTTTCCCATAAGCTTTAAAATTTCTCTTTTATGAAGTAAAAGTTTTCTCTTTCTATATGGCTCATGTTGTAGTTTAGAAGCTGGTTTATATGGAGCTACATACATATTTAAAACATATGCTTCACCGTCATCTATTCTTACAAAACTATCCTTTAAATTTACCTGTCCTTCTCTTATAGATTTAACTTCGGAACCCTGTAAAACTAAACCTGCCTCATATGTATCAATAATATTGTAGTTATGATAAGCCTGTTTATTGGTAGCAACTACTTTTATATTAGACATAACATAAACCCCTATTATTTTTATTTTCTATTTTATATCTTTTCTTACTTCTTCTAAACTACAATCTCTTAATCCTATATAACAGTTTCCCTTTTCTGCACATTTAGAACATTTATCCTGTGATTTCAATCTCTTAAAAAAGATAAATACTGCGAAAAACAAAATTATTAATGTTATTAAATACTCCATACTTTCTTACCTAGTAATAGTACTTAGTTTTAATAATAATTTAGTTTATTAATAAAAACTTAAAATGATTTGCATAAGTTTATGGGTATTTAGTTAAATAGGTGATAATTATATTAATCTCCAAAAAACGAAAATTAAAGATAAGCGTTTTCTTAAACTTTTTATACTTTTTTTCATTTGTTTTTTTCTTATTTTGTATCGCCTAATAGACTGAATACCTATATAT
>JALSPY010000174.1 GCA_026985705.1 Hydrogenothermaceae bacterium
GAATATTTAAACTCTTCTAAATTTATATTTTGAGAGTATTTTGTAATTCTAACTTTATCGAAGATAATTCAATGTTATCATTTTCAAACATTTTTTCAAGTTTTCTAAATTCTTCTTCAAACTCCTTTGGAGAAATAAAGGATGAAGATAGCAATTGATATACAAAATAAAAGAAGCATAACATTCAATAAAATATACTACTCAATATAAATCTAAGAGGATTGGAAAATATCAACATAATTATTGAAAAACTACTAATAAAAAGACTTCCTAAAACCTTTTAAATAAATGTTTCTATTTTAAATTTAATAAAGCTATAAAAGGAATGTTAGCTCTGGTTATAAAGAATATTTGCATTTACTTATACTTATTTCAAAATTAATTTATATTCTGAATTATAATTTAATAAAACACTTAACACAGGAGGCACAGATGATAGAAGAATTTTTAAAAGATGCGGAAAATAGAATGAAAAAGGCAGTTGCTAAATTTAAAGAAGAATTGAAAGGTTTAAGAACTGGAAGGGCTTCTGTTGGTTTGGTTGAAAACATAAAAGTTGAGTATTATGGTGCTGAAATGCCTCTTAAACAGTTAGCTAGTATATCAACTCCTGAACCTATGCAGATATTAATACAGGCTTGGGATAAAAATGCAGTTAAATCAATAGAAAAAGCTCTCATGGAGGCAAACTTAGGAGCAAATCCTCAGACAGAGGGACAGGTTATAAGGTTGATATTACCCCCTATGACTGAAGAAAGAAGAAGAGAACTAGTAAAAGTTGTTAATAAAATGGCTGAAGAAGCAAGAATTGCAATAAGAAATATTAGAAGGGATGATAAAGATGCACTAGAAGGATTAAAAAATGAAGGATTTTCTGAAGACGATATAAAGAGAGCATTAGACAAATTACAAAAAATTACAGACAAATATATTGATGAAATAAACAAATTAGCTAAAGATAAGGAGGAAGAAATTATGTCTATATAGTTTTCTATTTAAATTAGTTTTTTCCCTCTATTTTCTTTTTGGGAATTTTTAAAAAGCCAATGAAAGTTAAAATTTATTATCTCTGAAATAAAGCTAATATAAATACCAAAGTAAAAAATAATTAATAGTTTTTGCTTATGATATGACAAAAAGCGATAGCAATTGCATCTGCTTCGTCGTAAGTTTCAGGAGAAACATTGAAAAACCTTTGAACCATAGAATAAACATCTTCTTTCTTAGCCCAACCATAACCAGTAATAGCATTTTTTACTTGTTGAGGAGTGTATTCAAAAATAGGAATGTTATAAAGAGAAGATAAAAGTAAAATTACTCCCCTTATTTCGCCAAGTCTTATCAAAGTTTGGGGATTTTTACCAAAAAATGAGCCTTCTAATGCAATCTCTGAAGGATTAAATTCTTTTATTAAAACTTCTAATTCAGAAAATATAAATTTAAGATTTTCAGGCTTAGATTTAGGAGGTTTTAGTACACCAGATTTAACTAGGCTAATACTGTTATTTTTTTTTGAAAGAAAAGAATACCCGGTTTTATAATTACCCGGGTCAATACCTAAAATTAATTTTTCCATCTATTGAGCTAACTTTTCCATTAATTTATCTGACATACTAAAGTTAGAGTAAACTTTTTGAACATCATCTTGATCTTCTAAAGCATCCAAAAGCTTTAAAAGTTTCTCTGCTGTTTCCTCATCATTTATCTCAACGGTAGTTGTAGGAATTCTTGTCAATTCAGCCTTTTCTATCTCTATTCCTTCACTTTCCAAATTAGATTTAACATTATAAAACTCTTTAGGCTCAGTTCTTATCTCATAGTACTCATCATCTTCCATAATAACATCTTCAGCTCCAGCCTCTATAGCTTTTTCAAAAATTGTTTCCTCATCATACTTGTTTTTAGGGACATATATAACTCCTTTTTCCTCAAATATAAAAGAAACACATCCATTAGCACCTAAATTTCCACCATACTTACTGAATATATGTCTAACTTCACCAGTTGTTCTATTTCTGTTATCCGTTAAACACTCAACAATTATAGCTACTCCTTCAGGACCATATCCTTCGTAAACTACCTCTTCATAATGAACACCTTCCAGCTCACCTGTTCCCTTTTTAATAGCCCTTTCTATATTCTCTATAGGCATATTAGCCTTTTTAGCCTTTTCAATAGCTATTCTTAATCTTGGGTTAAATTCAGGGTCTCCACCTCCCTGTCTAGCAGCAACAGTTATTTCCCTTATCAATTTTGTAAAAAGTTGTCCTCTTTTAGCGTCCATTTTAGCTTTTTTATGTCTTATATTATGCCATTTACTATGTCCAGCCATTTATACAACCTCCATAATAAACATTATTTTCTCATATAGTTTATGACTGCTATTATTTATCTCTCTTACATTTGTCTCTTTTTTCATTTAAATACTTTCTTGCAACTTCTATAT
>JALSPY010000175.1 GCA_026985705.1 Hydrogenothermaceae bacterium
TTTTAAACAGGCTCCATACAAAGGTATTGACAAAAATTTTTTTACCATTAAAATATATAAATGCTTAAAGTGAATAAGGGATTTAAGCTGGCGTAGCTCAGTCGGCAGAGCAGGTGATTTGTAATCACCAGGTCGTGGGTTCGAGTCCCACCGCCAGCTCTTAGCTAGGAGGGGTCGCCTAGCCTGGCCAATGGCGGGAGACTGTAAATCTCCTGGCGTAATGCCTACGCAGGTTCGAATCCTGCCCCCTCCATATAAACATGCGGGAGTAGCTCAGCTGGTAGAGCATCTGCCTTCCAAGCAGATGGTCGCGGGTTCGAGTCCCGTCTCCCGCTCCATAAAATATAAAATCTTAAAAATCAGCCATCTTAGAAAGAAATTTTCTTCTGCATAAAACTTCTAAAGAAATATTCTTAATACTCTAATTCACATTAATTTTAGAAGTCATTTTGAATTACCTTATACAGTTAGAAAGTTTCTTATAAACCTTATGAATTAAAGATTTTCTAATTTGGAAAATGTGTAAAGTTATTTTTATATCTCGTACTAATACTGAATTGATCTATGCCAGAATAGAAATAAACTCAGTTTAAATTAATATAATTATCTACACTAATAAAAAATTTTTAACTTAATCTGTTTTTCAATTAGAGTTTTAAGATTAAACATAATATTCTTTTTTAACATTAATAATTTTTGAAACTTAAAAACGATATTTATAAAAAACTATAATTTCCAATTTAGCAAAAAATAAAAATAAAAAAACCAGAAATAAAATAATAATAAAAATGTACTGGAGGATAAACAATAGTTATAGAAATTATATAACAACATATTTATATAATTGTAGATGTTAAAATTGATAGGACACAAACATAAAACAAACCAAAATTTTCTGATAGTGATTTGATAATCCTTTTAGTCTATGCTTCAACTTCCTATTTGTAAACTTATAAGGATAAGAAGATCTAAGAAAGTAAAAGGAAAAATATATAAAGGCAATAATGGAAATGGAGAAAGATTTGAATATAAGCTTGCATTGATAATAGACACATATGAGGAACCTATATCATTCAATATAATTCCAATTTCAAAACACGATGTAAATGCATTAAAGGAATTTAAGGAATAATTAAAACATCTAAATATAAAGTTAGAGGAAATAAAGAAGAGAAAAATTTATAATAAATAGAGAGAAAACAATTCTTAAAAAAAATCAGAAAAAAAAATAGAAGCAACATTTAGTAAATTAAAGTTAAGACTGTTTCTTTGGAAGTTTTTTTAACTTAAATTCACTTTTTTATTTTAACTTTGCAGTTTTAAATTATTCTTAAGGTTTTAATTGAAAATTAGGGTTGATAACTAATCTCAATATTAATAAGAATAGCTAAATGTTTTCTCTGTTTTTTATCCTTAGGATCAATTTCAAACACTCTTTGAGTATTCCATACAGATAGAACAAGAGCTTTATAAATATTAGATTTATCCCTATACTTTTCTTTAAATTTTCTTTCAAATTTCCTTTAAAACATTCTCACAAGCTTAATCTAACGTGAATTTGAAAATTAAAGTAGAATAATGAAATTATTTTTAAAGATAGGAATGTCAATATGAAGTTTCAAACAATACGCGACTAGTCCAGATAATAAGTTTCCTTGAAAACTGACAGGAAACCTATGTCTTGTGTGCTCTATATTTAACTACTTCTTCAAAATACTATTTACAATATAACCAAAAATAGAAAGTAATTTCCCTGTCTTATTTCCCCTTAGTTTTGCTATTAGCTAATCCCCTCCTACAAAAATTCCTCTGAAAATTTTTGAGAAATATATCCCCTATCTCCAAATAGCTTTAAAACCTTTCTCTTAATATCATTTATCATTTCCTTTAGAGATTTTCTATCATCTACATTCCAAGTTGTTAAATCAAATGAAAGTATCTCTCCTTTTTTATTAATAATCATGTGTAGTTTAAAGCCATAAAACCAGTCAACCGTATCTTTACCTTTCTCTGCTAATCCTTTAAATACTTTATGAGAATGTATTCTGCTATTTGAACATAAAGGTAGTTTTGTAAAGTCAACAAATACTAGCCCATAACCCTTACTTAGCTTCGTTATGAATTTAAAAAAGGCATAAAGGAGGCTCATAGATGATGGAAATAACTCAACGAATATATTATAGCTGACTAAATCTGGGAAATAGCTTTTTAAATAGACTAATACATAATCCTTGTAGAATTTTTTTAAATTTGAATAAGCAGATAAATGGAATAAAACTAGTATAGTAGATATTTCAGGAATTATTAGTCTAGATTTTCTACCTTTTTGTGATTTAGGTGATGAGTTTTATTTTAAACAATTTAAAAGAGACTTGTAAAAAACATCTAATTGGCAGTCTATTTTTGTTGCGAGTATTTTGT
>JALSPY010000176.1 GCA_026985705.1 Hydrogenothermaceae bacterium
TTAAATTTATTTGTAGAGCCAAGTAAATGGAATAAAGATAATATCTGTATACAGGGAAGATATAGACAAAAATGTCTTCCTATATCAGATTACAAATTAGAAAATGAAAAAATAAAGATTTTCTTTAAAGAGCCCCAAGAAAGATTTGCAAAGGGACAGGTTTTAGCAATATATCAAGGAGATGTTCTTTTAGGAGGTGGAATTATAGTTTAGGAAAAAATCTCATCTGTTATTGGACCTTCAGCCCTTCTATTTATAAACTGTTGGACTAAAGGGTCAGAGCTACTTTTTATCTCTTCAGGTGTTCCGATTGCATATATAACACCTTTATGTATAAATGCAATTCTATCTCCTATTCCAAAAGCAGTAGCTAAGTCGTGGGTAACAACTATAGAGGTCATCCCCAAAGTGTTCCTTAAATTTAAAATTAAGTTGTCTATCATTGCACTTGTAATAGGGTCTAAACCTGATGTAGGCTCATCATATAGAACAATCTCTGGATTTGTGGAGATAGCTCTAGCTAGAGAAACTCTCTTTCTCATTCCACCGGATAATTGTGAAGGATATAAATCCTCTACATCCTTTAAACCTACTAAGTTTAATTTTTCTATTGCAATTTTTTTTATTTCTTTTTCACTCATATTAGTATTTTCCAAATAGTAAAAACCTACATTTTCCCAAACTTTTAAACTGTCAAATAAAGCTCCCTCTTGAAATAGATAACCTAACTTTCTTCTAAATTCTATTAACTCTTTCTTTGATAACTTTGTAATATCTACTCCATCTATCTCTATACTTCCACTGTCAGGTTGAAGAAGACCGATTATGTGTTTAATTGTTGTGGATTTACCACTTCCACTTCCTCCCATTAAAATAAATATCTCTCCTTCATAAACTTCAAAAGATATATTTTTTAAGACTTTTTTCTTCCCAAAACTTTTAGATAAATCCTTAACAACTATCTTTTTTCTTATCATAAATGAGAACTCCAAAACTTATCCTACAACCCTTGGAACAACAAAGAAACCATCTTCCTTCTGTGGAGCATTTCTTAAAGCTTCCTCTTGAGATAGGCTCTCCTTAGGAGTATCTTCTCTTAAAGGTGTAGCTTGATTAATTAACTCATAAAAAGGTTCAACATCTTCAGTGTTTAATTCATTTAATTTTTCTATAAATCTCAGTATATCTCCTAACTGTTTAGAGAATACTTCCACCTCTTCTTCAGTTAACTCAAGCTTAGAAAGTTTAGCAACATTTAAAACAGTTTCCCTATCTATCATTGCTACTCCCTCTTAATGAATTAATTAAACAATTATATACTCTCTTTAGAGAGTTTTTTTATCTCATCTAAAATTATATCAGCTACCTTTTGATGATTTTCTTTCGTATCCTTAAAATTAGAAAATTCTAAAGGTTTACCAAATTTTACCTTAATAGAATATATAAAAAGTTTAGGAAATTTAGCACCTACAGGTAAAACTTTATCTGTATTTTCTATAAAAGTTGGTATAACAGGAGCTTTAGATTTTATAGCCATTAAACCTATTCCACTGTGGGCTTTACCGAATGTATTAGGTTTCATTCTTGTTCCCTCAGGAAAAATCCCTACACAATGACCTTGATTTAAATAATCAATAGCTTTTCTTATGGTTTTTATATCTTTTTTACTACTATACAGAGGCATAGCTCCTGCTTTCCTTATAACCCAATTAAGTATAGGGATTTTGAATAAATCATACTTAGCTAAAAATATTATTGGTCGTGGAGATGCTAGATTTAAAACAGGTGGGTCTAAATAACTTCTGTGATTTGCCGCTATAATACATCCTTTTTCTAAAGGAATGTTTTCTTTTCCCTCTACCTTTAATCTTAAAGGGAATTTAAAAAAGGGGCTAAGGAGATAAAATAGCTTATAACCAAGCTCTGAATATGGTTTCTCATCTTTTCCCATTGTTTTATAAAAAGAAAAAAGTTATCTAGTTAACAAATTTAGGCTAAACTCTTTATTATTGTATAGGTCTATGGAGTAATTATCCCAAAAAACACAAGTTCCACCGGCTATAAATTTACCGTTTGATTGTGGGTCAACATACTCAGCAAAAAGTAAAGGTTCTTTTAATAGTTTACTTTTAGCTGTATCTTCAGCTTCAACTAAAGGTCTAACTTCCTTTTTAGTTGTTGTTAAACTATCTGTGCAGGCTAACATCACTTTATTAATACCTTCAGGTAAATTAAAAAGATTTGAAGTTGTTATAAGAAGATTATCATTTTCATAATTATTAATGTTATCTGTGATAATATCACCATTAAATTTTATTCCAAATCTTTCTGATAAAGTATTGCAAGTGTCTGCTATTCTATCCTCATTTTTATAGTAGGCAAATATACCAACTGTTTTTCTCT
>JALSPY010000177.1 GCA_026985705.1 Hydrogenothermaceae bacterium
ATATGGAGCCTTTTTACAAAACATCTCAAAACACATCTTGCAAAAAGTGATGGAACTACTATATGGGAGCATATACAGGATTTAAAACAGCAGTTTGAAATATTCTTAAAGCATTATGCTAACATTTTAACAGAAGAAGAAAGGAAAATATTAGAGTATGCTATACAATTTCACGACTATGGAAAGTTAAACAGACTATTTCAGTGTAAACTACCTGTGAAGAATAGGTCTGTTCGTTGCAAAACAGGAGAAAAGAATGATATTATCCCACATCAGTATTTATCTCCATTATTTTTAAGAGCTTTAGAAGAAAAACTATCTCCAAATGAAATAATTATCCTGATTTACTCAATCATAAATCACCACTCAAGAGGAAGAAAAAGATACTTTAATCAGTATGGTGTAAACTTATTACTTGAAGATATAGAAGAAAATATAGAAAACTTCTTTAAACACATAGGTATTACTGGAATATCTAACGAAACAAAAGAATTTTATAAAAGATATTTTGAAGAAATAGTCAGTAGAATATCCAATGTGGAAAATCTAAACAAAAGTTTTGATACAAATATAGAATTTATAAAATCTTTAATAAAAATAGCAGGGCTTTTAATTAGAATAGACCACAGTGCTTCAGGAGAAGATTTAACAGTAGAAGAAGAGCCTATAAAGAAAGATAGAACAGAGATATTTTTAACCTACTTAGAGAAAAATAATAAATCAAAAAAGCTAAAACCTTTTCAAAAAAAATTTAAAGATTTTGAAAATTTAGTATTAGTAGCAGATACAGGTCTTGGGAAGACAGGACTTGCTACAATTTGGTCAAAAAGAAAACTCTTTTATGTTTTACCTAACAGAACATCAACTAATGCTATGTTTGAAACAATGAAAAGTATTTTTGGCAAAGATAAAGTCGGACTACTCCACTCTACAAGTTTGTTTTATATCTATCAAAATAAAGAAACAGATATAGAAGACTACACAGTTTTAAGAGATTTTGAAAATACAAAAAATCTATCAAAACCTATTACAATATCAACAGCAGACCAGCTTTTTACTGCCGTTTTTAAATATCCAACATATGAAAAAATTTATGCTACCCTCTCATATTCAGATATAGTAATAGATGAAATCCAAGGATTTGAGCCAGCTCAGATAGTCCCAATAATTTATCAGATAAAGGAAACAACTAAAATTGGAGCAAGATACTTAATAATAACAGCAACACTTCCTAAAATAATAAAAGATGAGTTTGAAAAAATAGGTTTTACAATAAAAACTGATGAGAAAGAAACTATAGATAAAACAAAAAGACATAAAGTCTGTATATTAGAAAAAGATATAAATTCTGTTTCAGATTTAATAATACAAAAGGCAAAAGAAGGAAAAAATGTATTAGTCATACTAAACACAGTTCCCTCAGCCCAAGATTTTTATGAAAAACTAAATTATGAAAACAAAAACCTTTTACATAGTCGTTTTATATGGAAAACAAGAAAAGAAAAGGAAGAAAAAATAAAAACCGATTATCAAAATAAAAAAGGAGTTATCTGGATAACTACACAGCTTGTAGAAGCATCTTTAGATATAGACTACGATGTTTTATTTACAGAAATTGCCCCAGCAGACAGTCTTATCCAAAGAATGGGAAGAGTGTGGAGACATAAAAGGTATGATTATCCTTTAGAAGAACCTAATATATTTATACTAACAGAGGTAGATGAAAAAAAGGTTTCAAAAGTTTACGAAAAAGTTTTAAGAGAGGAAAGTTTAAAACTTATTAAGGAATCTTTAGATAAAGATGGCTTTTTAAACTCCATAGAAAAAAGAAAAATTGTAGAAATCTTATACTCTAAAGAGACTTTAGAAAAATTAAACTCCAAATATTTTGAAAAATGGAGAGAAGTAGAAAAAGTATTAAAATCAAACTGGGATTATCTCTTTAAAAGGGAAGCTCAACAGATATTCAGAGATACATTTACATTTGAAGCAATTCCATATATTTATAGAGAAAAAGCTATAAAACTTAATGAAGAATTAGAAAGTTTAAAAACCATAAAAGATAAAAAAGAAAGGAGATTAAAAAGAATAGAGATTTTAAAACAGATAAATGATATAAAAGTTCCAATCCCAATTTATTGGATAATCAATGACAATGTTAAAGATAAATCTCCTTATGAGATTTTAAATAAAGATTACGAGATTTTTGTACTTGCCAAGTATTTTAGTTATGATGATGAACTTGGAATAAGACTGGATAAAGAACTATTGGAAGACTATGGATTAGACGATGATATGTTTTTATAACTTTCCTTTTTATAAGGAAAAAATATAGTAAAATTTCTTTATGAAGGTGAAAAATAAAACTCTAATTTTCAATTAAAACCTTAAGAAT
>JALSPY010000178.1 GCA_026985705.1 Hydrogenothermaceae bacterium
TTAACGGTCTGTTGTCGTCATACCTTGGAATATAATTCCATGAAACTATTATACTATTTCCCTGTTGTCTCAGTTTTAAAGAATTAACATAAAGGGGCTTTTTAGAAATTGGGGGTAATGGGTCCCCCTTTCTACCGCAGGCTATAAATATAAAAGCCACACTTAAGAGTAAAATAAATTTATATATTTTCTTCATTAATAAATCTCCATAATTTTAAAAGTTTTTCTAACATAACTGGAAAATCAGATAGCTTAATCTGTGTAGCTTTATCGGAAAGGGCTTTATCTGGGTCTGGGTGAACTTCAAAGAAAAGCCCATCAACTCCGACAGATAACGAAGCCTTTGCTAAAGGATATACAAATTCCCTGTTTCCTGAAGATTGATTTCCAGCTCCACCGGGAAGCTGAACACTGTGGGTTGCATCAAATATTACAGGTGCATACTGTCTCATTATAGGGATACCTCTAAAATCAACTACTAGATTGTTATATCCAAATGTTGTTCCTCTCTCTGTTAAGTAATACTTTTTTGCTCCTGCATACTTAAGCTTTTCAACAATATTCTTCACATCCCAAGGAGCTAAAAACTGCCCTTTTTTTACATTAATCTCTTTACCTGTCTCTGAAGCAGATATTAAAAGGTCAGTCTGTCTACATAAAAAAGCCGGTATTTGTATTATATCGACAACCTCTCCAACAGGTTTAGCCTGATAACTTTCATGTATATCTGTCAAAACAGGTAAGTTATACTTTTCTTTAACATCTTTTAATATTTGTAAACCTTTTTCTAATCCTAGCCCCCTAAAGGAGTGAATACTACTTCTGTTAGCTTTATCAAAAGAAGATTTAAAAACAAACCTTATATCAGAATTTTTTTCCTGTAAATTTTTTAAAACTTCAGCTACTTCAAAACATATCTCTTTACTCTCTATAGCACATGGTCCCGCAATAACAGTAAACTTTTCCATTAAAACTTTCCCCAATTTATATTGTTTAATTAATTTTTACAGTTTTTATTTATATCTTTCAATTAAAATATTCTTTTTCAAACTTTAAAATGGTATTTTTTTTATAAAAAAATATTTAGGAGAATTTTAATGTATGACTTAACTATTATCGGATATGGTCCCGGTGGTTATGAAGCTTCATTGTTAGCCTTAAGAAAAGGTTTAAAGATAGCCGTTGTTGAGGAAAGTAAACTTGGAGGAAACTGTTTAAATAGAGCTTGTATTCCAACTAAATACTATTGGAATGGAGCTAAATTTTTAGAGAAGTTAGAGATTTTTAATAATTATGGAATTCTTATTGAAAAAAAGGGAATAGATTTTCATATGGCATTTGAAAAAAAGAACGAAGCTATTAAGTATTTAAGAAAAAGTTTAAGACAGTTATTAAAATCTAAAAAAGTTAACATTTTCAAAGGAAGGGGAAAAATTATTGATAGAAACAAGGTGTTAGTTGTGGATAAAGATGGTGATAAAAAGATTATTGAAACAAAGAATATACTAATAGCTACAGGCTCAAAACCTATCTCCATTGGAAATTTAAAACTGGATAATAACTATATTATTTCAACAGATTATTTACTGGAAAAAATGGATAGTTTACCAAGCTCAATTCTTATTGTTGGTGGAGGTGTTGCAGGTTGCGAGCTAGGATATATTTTAAAAAGCTATGGAGTAGATGTTTACATTGTAGAGTTAAAGGATAGACTATTACCATCTAAAGATACATCTAAAGATATTTCCAAATATCTTTTAAGAAAGTTTAAAAAATTAGGTATAAAAACATATCTAAACACAACAGTTGAGGACTATGAGATAAGAGATAGCAAAGTTTTAGTTAAGCTTTCTAATGGAAAAAATCTAGAAGTTGATAAAATACTTTTATCTGTAGGTAGGGCTCCAAATACATCAGATATAGATGAAATAGGAATAATTAAAGATGAAAGAGGATTTATTAAAGTTGATGAGTATATGAGAACAAACTACGAAAATATATATGCTTGTGGTGATGTTGTTAACTCTCCTATGTTAGCTTACACATCTTCGCTAGAAGGAAAAGTGGCAGTAAAAAATATTATTGGTGAAAATGTAAAAATAAATTATGGTTATATTCCCTATGCTATCTTTTCAGCTTATGAGATTAGTTATATAGGATTAAATGAGGAAACAGCTAATGAGAAGAATATAGAAATAGTTTCTGGGCTTTACAGTTATAGTTTTAATGAGAAAGCAGTTGATGAAGGTGAGACAGATGGTTTTATAAAGTTATTCTTTAATAAAGAAAATAAAAAATTTGTGGGAGGGTATATTTTAGGAGCTTCTGCATCTGAATTAATACATTTATTAGAAGTGGCATTAAAAGAAGGTTATACTGCAGAAGATTTACAT
>JALSPY010000179.1 GCA_026985705.1 Hydrogenothermaceae bacterium
AATGGTATTTAGAAAATAAAGACTGGTTAAAGGATATATCTTTAGAAGAAAACATACAAAATATATAGCTTTTATCTTCTTATTCCCTGTGTTGGTGGAGGTGTTTTAACAGCACTTCTATCTAATTTTTTCTTTAATTCGCTCCTTATAGTTGTCCTTGATTTTTCTAATTTTGATGTAATTCTACTTAATACACCATCTACAAATCTATTAACTAAAGTTATCCCTGAAAAACCAGCTACAAATGAAAGAACTACAGTAGTAGCTTCTCTAAATTCAGGATTTATACTATTCAATGAAAAAATTAGACCTGCTTCTGAAGCTTTATAAATAAGATACGCAGAAAATGAACCTATTATCCCTTTCCCTATTATGTGAAATATAAAAGGTCTAAAGATAATTCCTCTAACTGCCAATAAGAATATTTCTCTAGGTAAATTATCTCTGTAGGTTATAACATTACCCATTAAAGCTCCTAAAAAACCTGGAACTAATACAGGGGCAAACTTTTCTAAAATTTCTTCTTTGTAAAAAGGTATAAAAATTAAAAATATTATTAAAAATCCAATTGTAGAGTAATTTATATATAAATATGTTAAAGACAATTTATAAACATTACCATCTATAAAATAATCGTATATCAGTTTCAATGCATTTTTAAAGTTTGACCTTATTCTGTACTCATCTTCTTTAGATAGGGAAGGATTGGAAATTAAATGCTGTAAACTTTTGGAAAGTATACCGTCTACATCAACAGGCTCATTATTTAATATTTTATTTAAGTGTGTAATATCCCAATTTATCCCTAACCAAGCTTTTCTTAAATGTTCATCATCTACAATATTATCAAACTGATTTATTATATTTATAGCTTCGTTTTTAAAACTTTCTCTATCCAATAATAGTAAACTTTCAACTTTTGCCTTGTGTAAAGATTTCCAAAAATAGATATAATTAACATACAGTGAACAAAGCTCTCTTTTCGCTAAATAAAGATATTTTTCAAAGGTTTTTAATAGATTTCTATCTATATTTTCTTTATTTTTAATAGTATTGTACAAGCTTTCTAACTCTTCATAAGTTACCCATGGATTTGGAGATACTTTTTTTCTAATATTCTTTAATATAGAACAGAAGAAATTGTAAAGTTTTTCCTTAAATGGTGTATTAGACTTCTCCATCTCTTTTACCTGCAAAAAGGGAAATATATATTTCCCAAAATTAAAGTTAAAATACAAATAACTTATTAGCAATTAACATGTCAAGCTTTTATATAGGTTTCAACATATGAAGAACATCTGCTGATAAAAATTTTAACGCTTTTCATAACCTAAAGCAGTAGAAGTTTTAAATCCTAATGCACAATGTAGTCTTGAAAAATTGTAAATCCTTAGATACTTCCTTAATTTCTTATTTATTTCTCCTATAAAACAAACAGCTTATTAATCACAACATCTTCTTCTATTGTCCTTATTAATCTTTCTACATTTTGACCTCTCTCCTTAGATTGTTAGGTAGATGTATACTTGCTTATCTGAACTTATACAAATCATAAAATATCGGCTTGAACTAGCTATTTTAAAGATTTAATTTAAATTTTAGTTTTATATTGTATAATCTAAAATCCTATAGTCTAATACCTTAAGAAAAAAATAGAGGTGGAAAAGGTGATGGATATAGTAGAGAGAGTTAAAGAATTGATAGCTCCAATTTTAGAGAAATTAGGGCTAAAGCTTGTTGATATAGAGTTTATTAAAGAAGGAAAACCTATACTTAGAGTTTATATATATGATCCTAACGGGACAACAATAGAACAATGTGAGATAGTAAGCAGAAAATTAGGGAAACTTTTAGATGATGAAGATTTAATTCCATACTCTTATACATTAGAAATATCCTCGCCGGGATTAAATAGGAAAATAAAAAATAAAGAGGAGTATGAAATTTTTAAAGGTAGAAATATTAAAATAATTGTTAAAGAACCAATAGATAAGAAAAATGTCTTTACTGGAGTTTTAGAAGGTTTAGAAGGAAATAATGTATTGGTTAAGAATAAAGAAGAGACTATAAAAATAAATTTAGAAAATATATCAAAGGCTAAACTAAATGATTAAATATAAAAATATAAGGGGAAGTAAAAATGTCAGTAAAACTTAAAAATGTTATAGAAATGGTGGCTAGAGAAAAAAATGTACCCGAAAATATAGTTGAAAAGGCATTAATAGATGGTATAAAAACTGCTGTAAAAAAGGAATTTGGTTATAAAAACAATGTTTTTGTTGAGTTTGATAAGGAAAATGATGAATTGAAAGTGTTACTAAAGAAAAAGATAACACCTTTTGTTGACAATCCAAAGAGAGATATATCCATCTCAGAGGCAAAGAAGATAGACCCAAAAGCTGAAGTTGGAAAATATATTTTTGTCCCTTTAGATTTAGAAAGTATAGGAAGAATTGCTTTAAATGTTGCTAAGGAGGTAATATCATCAAAAATAGCTAAAGTTGAAAAAAATATTTTGTTTAAAGAATTTAAAGATATAGAAGGAAAGGTTATTACAGGAACAGTAAGACGATTTGAAGGAAATGATATAATTGTTGATTTAGGTAGAGTTGAAGCTGTCTTACCAGAAGAAGAACAGATAAAGAAAGAAAAATATAAGATAGGAGATAGAATTAGAGCATTAATACTAAAGGTTATAAAAGATGGAGCTTATCCTATATATGAGAGAGGAAAAACGAAGAGATTTATCAGACCTTTAGATAAAGAGAAACCACTTGTAATATTATCTAGAACACATCCAAATCTTTTAAGAAGACTTATAGAAATAGAAGTTCCAGAGGTGCAAGAGGGGGAAATAGAGATAAAAGCTGTAGCTAGAGAGCCGGGGGATAGAGCTAAAGTTGCAGTTTGGACTGAAGATAGAAATATAGACCCTGTAGGTGTTGTTGTAGGATTAAAGGGAAAAAGAATACAAAATGTTTCAATGGAGTTGTCAGATGAAAAAATAGATGTTATAGAGTGGCATCCTGACCCAGCACAGTTTGTAATTAGGGCTTTATCACCAGCACATCCTAAAAAATGGAAGATATTTGAAAAGGAAAAGAGAATAGAGGTTGCTGTTCCTAAAAATGAGTTGTCTCTAGCTATCGGAAAGGGAGGTATTAATGCTAAACTAGCCCATAAGCTTACAGGTTGGCATATAGACATATTAAGTGAAGAAGATTTTGACAGATTACAACAGTTGGCAGAGAAAAATGAATAAACCAATAAGAAGTTGTGTTGTCTGTAAAAAAAAACAGAAAAGGAAAAACTTGTAAGATTTAGTATTGAAAATAATAAACCAGTTTATAAGGAGTATGGAGGAAGAGGTTTTTATATATGCCCTTCCTGCCTTTCTAAAAGAAAGGATAAAATAAAAAGACGGTTTAATATAGACGCTATGGAAGTAAAAAAACAGTTAGAAAAACAGATAATTAATCTTTTACAGCTTGGTTGGAGAAGTAGAGTTATAAAAATAGGTTTTGATGATACATTGAATGAACTAAAAGCTGAAAAAAAAGGTTTTTTAATTTTAGCTAGAGATATATCTAAAAGGACTAAAAGAAATATTCTCTATAAGTATGATGGGGAGTATTACGAGTTATTTTCAAAGGAGGATTTAGGTAAGTTTTTAGGAAAAAAGGAAGTTGGAATAATTTTTATTCCTGATACAAAGTTTGGAAAAAAAATAAAGGATACTGTAGAAAAGTATTTAGAAGTTTAAGTTATATATACACTAACTTCACATATTCCTTCCCCATTAGCATTACATTTTGTTTCTTTAGCTAGAACCTTTTTACTTTTACCAAAGTAGGCTTCAACTATACCTGCAACCAAACCAACCTCAAAAAAACATATCCTCTTACCTATATTATCCATTCCTGAACATGTTATACACTCATCTAATTGAAATACTAATTTATTTTCCGAAATTTCTGTAATATCAAGGATACCTATTTTTTTATCCTTCAGAAATTTTTTTACATTGTCTATGTATCTTTCAAAACTACGATTGTATAAATTCTCTCCGACCGTTAATCCTAACTCCTTACCTGCATTGACAAAGAGAATATTTTTAGCCTTTTCTCCTAATAGCTCCTCCGCATAAATTTGAGAAAAATGTCTAAAAACCCTAAATATTTCTATAGGGATTGATTTTCCTAATTTTTCTCTTTTAACTTTGGAAATGTTTTTGAGAATGGCCTGACTTTCCTCTTTTTTCATTAACTAAGCCCCCTTAGATAAAATTAAATTTAGTTTATCTCTGAATGTAAAAATACAAGCTCCTATTAATACAAAACCACTCATAAATAAAACAGATAATTTATAACTATGTGTTAAATATAGGAAAAATGACCAAATAATCAAGCCTAAACTTGAGGAAATTCTCTCTGTAATAGACAGAAATGATAATCTTGTAGAAACTTCATTTTCAGGGAAAACTTCTATTATCAAAACTCTAGATGTTGTCCATAAGTGAGATAGTGAGAAACCTGCAAACAACCCTACTACAATCAGAAAGTCCTTAGGAGTAAATGGAAGAATTATTAAAAATGAAAACCAAAGTATAAAGCCAATAACAAAAAGATTTTTTATATCAAAAAACTTTGTTAAATATCCCCATATTATACCACCAGCTATTCCACCTACAGATGAGAAGCCTATAACTTTATATATTTCTTTATTCTCAAGTTTATAAACTTCCTTGAGATAAACACCCATTAAAGATATTAAGGTGTTAGCTATCTCTGTTAAAAATAAAATTGATACAATAATAAGTAAAAACTCCTTATCCGAGAAGATTTTTTTTAAATTTATCTTTTTAGGTTTTATATTTGGATTTTCCATAAAGAGAATAGATGGTAGGGCTAATAACATGAATACTAAAGCTGTAAAAATATACACATATGGAATTTTTAAGTATTGAGCAAAAAACATTAGTGCAACGGCAGAGCCTATATAACCTAAACTTACACCTAAGCCTGACACAAACCCTTTTTCTTTAAAATCTGTAAGTAAAGAATTATAAAAAACTAGATTTTGTTGATGTGCAATAGCAAGTAAAAAGAAAATCAACAAGGATAAAATATAATTATCTGACACAATAGCTAACAGTAGTGTTAGAATAGATACAGATATTGAGAATAATGTAAAAAACCTTTTTCTTAAATTCCTTTCATCTGCAATTTTTCCTAGTTTTAATGAAATAATAAAAGATATTAAAAATATTAAACCGTAGAAAAAGGTAAAAGTTTCTACAGATATATATTTAGTTATATACAATGGAAAGAAAACGGAAAAAACTATTGCTCCTAAAATTGTTTCTCCTGTATCAAATATAGAAAAAGAAATTTTTTTTATCATTCTGAGCTTCCCTCTCTAAAAATTATAAACTATTATTACTTGAAAAATCCTATATATTTTAAAGAAAAGAAATCTTTTTAAGAGGTGCTTTATGCTATTAATTTATGGAAAGGGTATAACAGGACAATCTGCTTTTAAACTAGCAAGAAAATTAAGATTAAACCCTGTAATAGTTGATGATAAGGATTATAAAGAAGAATTACTAAATAACGTTAAAGAAATAGTAGTTTCTCCGGGTATTCCATTCTTTAATAAAGTTTTTAAAGATGCAAGGAAAAGAAATATTCCAATTATTGGAGAAATAGAGTTTGCTTACAGATACTTTAAAGGAGATGTAATAGCTATAACAGGGACAGACGGAAAATCTACTACAACAAAATTAATTCATACAATTTTAGGTGAAAATACATCACAGATAGGTGGCAATTATGGAATACCTTTCTCTGAACTGGTTTTAAAAGATAGTAAAAAGACAGCTGTTTTGGAACTTTCATCATTTCAGATATACTCTATAAGAAGCTTTAAACCGAATATAGCAGTTTTTTTAAATCTTTCGTTAGACCATTTAGATTGGCATAAAAAATTTTGCCATTATAAGTTATCCAAATATAAACTTTTTAAAAATATGTCTCGAAAAGATACTGCTGTATTAAACTATGATGATACTAATGTTAGAAATGTGCCAACTAGTGCAACTAAATATTTTTTCTCTCTAGAAAAGCTTCCTGAAAACTTAAATGGAATTTACCTAAAAAATAATAAATTAATATTAAAAATCTTAAAAAATGAAATATATTTTGATATATCAGATATAAATTTAAAGGGAATTCATAATATTCAGAATATTATGGCTGCCGTTTTAGTAGGATATTTAAAGGGAATAGAAAGTGTAGTTATTGAAGATAGAATAAGGAAATTTAAACCATTGCCCTACAGAATGGAAGTCATAGGAGAGATAAATGGGATAACTTTTGTAAATGATGCTAAATCAACAACAACCCAAGCTGTAGAAAAGGCGGTAACCAGTTATAAAGATAGAAATATCTTATTGATAATTGGAGGAATAAACAAAGGCGGTGATTTTACTAAATTAAAAAGGTTTAAAAATATAAGAGGAATTTTTCTTATTGGTAAAGACAAGGAAGAGATATTTAGCTCTCTATATGGATGTTTTCCTCTATATAAGTTTGAAACTTTGGAAGATGCAGTAAAAACTGCTTTTTCATTTGCTTCCAATGAAGATATAATTTTATTCTCACCCGGTTGTGCAAGTTTTGATATGTTTAAGAACTATAAAGATAGAGGAGAAAAATTTAATAAAATCTTTGAAGAGTTGAAAAATGCTTAGAAATTTACATTTTGACTTATCTTTAGCTCTTGCTTTTATTTTACTTATATCAATAGGAGTGCTTTTAATATATAGTGCTACCACTGTCCCAAATATTTTTTCAAACAAGGACCCGTATATATATATAAAGAAAGAGTTATTTTTCTCATTTTTTGCCTTTATAGTGATGATAGTTGCTTATTTAACACCTATAGAGTTTTGGAAAAAGTATGCATATCATATAACAGTGATAACAATAATTCTTTTAATACTAGTTCTCTTTTTTTATGTTGAATTAAAGGGGAAATCCGTTAGAAGATGGTTAAATCTAGGGATAGTTAGATTTCAACCTTCAGAGTTAGCTAAATTTACAATTGTTCTATTTTTCGCAAAGTATATATCTAGGAAAGAAAAAGTTTTAAGTAGTTGGTATGGGATTATAACTCCTCTGATCGTTGTATCTATATTTGTATATTTAATATTAAAAGAACCACATAATGGAGGAGCTATATTTATAGCTTTAATATCAATACTGTTAATGTTGTCATTTAATTTTGATTTAAAGAAAATTATTCCACTTTTTACTATAGGAGCTGGGCTTTTAGCTTTTAGCGTTTATAACGTTGAGTATGCAAGGTATAGATTGTTAGCCTTTTTAAACCCTTTAGAGCATAGAACAGATATAAGTTATCAGATAGTTCAAGCTTTAATATCATTCGTTAAAGGAGGTTGGTTTGGAGAAGGCTTAGGAGCTGGCTCACAGAAGTTTAAATATCTTCCTGAAATACAAACAGATTATATTTTTGCATTAGTAGGTGAAGAATTTGGAGTTATAGGATGTATTTTCATTTTATCTATTTTTATTTTTATTTTATATAAAGGTATTAAAATTAGTATAAATCTAGAGGATAAGTTTTCTCAGGTTTTAGGAGTAGGAATTACATATGTTATAGTTTTGCAGGCTTTACTGCATTTTGCAGTAAATTTAAATATATTTCCTGCTACGGGTATAACTTTGCCTTTTGTTAGTTATGGTGGGACCTCTTTAATAATAATGTCCTTAATGGCAGGTATTCTCTTAAGATTATCTAAGGAGCCTAAAAAGGTATTTGTATTGAAAAAAAGCAGAAATAGGAGAAGATATGTTAGATAAAAAAGTCTTTATAGCCGGTGGTGGCACTGGAGGACATTACTTTCCAGCTGTTGCAATGGCTGAAACGTTTTATAGGATGAATTATAAAATCTACTTTTTTGGGACAAAATACGGTATAGAGGCTAAACTGGATTTTCCTTTTGGAGAAAAATATCTCTATGATATAAAAGGTATAGTTGGTAAGTCTAAATCGGAAAAAATTAAAAATACATTTAAGCTTCTAAAGACTGCTTATCATATATCAAAAATAATAAGAAAAGAGCAACCAGAGTTTGCATTAGTGTTTGGAGGATATGCTTCAGCTCCTCTTGGAGTTGCAGCAAAACTTACAGGAACTAGACTTTATATTCACGAGCAAAACTCCATACCATCTTCTACAAATCTTCTCCTTTCAAAGTTAGCTAGAAAGATATTTATAACCTTTGAATATTCTTATAAGTATTTCCCTAAAAAAAAGACTAATCTTACCGGTTTACCTCTTAGAAGTTTAGTTAAGCGGGATAAATATACTCAGAAAGGAACAGCAAGAAAATTTTTTGATATTCCTCAGGACAAAACTGTCATATTAATGTTTGGGGGAAGTCAGGGGGCAAAAAAGATAACGGAAGTAGGATTAGAAATATCTAAAAGAAGAAAAGATTTGTTCTTCATTATTATTACAGGAAAAAATTTTAGGGGAGTTATAAATACAGAAAATATAAAAAGTTTTGAGTTTGTAGAAAGAATAGGATTACTGTATAAAGCAGCTGATATAGTTGTTTGTAGGGCTGGTGCAGGAACAGTTTCAGAAATACTCTATTATGGTAAACCTGCAGTGTTTATTCCATACCCTTATGCATTTAAAAATCATCAGTATTACAATGTTAAATGGCTTAAGGATAGAGGATTAGCTCAGATAATTCTTGATAAAGACCTTAATATTAATACTCTCAACAACGCAATAAATAACTATTTATCTATGAATTTAGAAGATTTATCTAAAAAAATAGAAAGTGCATCAATTCAAAATAGTGAAATGTTAATATATAAAAATATTGATAATGACTGGTTTTAAATTCTAGAGGATTGGGATATGATAGATTTTGCTAGAGCAGAAGAGATAATTTCTAAATTTCCACAAAAAAAGATATTAGTTGTAGGAGATTTAATTCTCGATAAATATCTATGGGGAGAGGTTGAAAGAATTTCTCCTGAGGCACCTGTTCCTGTTGTTGATGTTAAAGAGGAAATTTTAAAACTTGGTGGTGCCTGCAATGTAGCTTGGAATATATCTAAATTAGGTGGGAATGTCTATATAGCAGGTGTTATAGGTGGAGATGAGAACGGAAGGATATTAAAGAAAATGTTAGAGAAAAACAATATAAAACCTTTAGTTGTAGTTGATACTCAAAGACCTACAATTGAAAAAACTAGAGTTTTGGCGGTAAGTCAACAACTTTTAAGGATAGATAGGGAAAGTAGAAAGAGGATAGACGATAAAATCATTTATAATTTAATCCAAAGTATAGACAAAATAATTAACTCTATAGACGGAATAATTGTCTCCGATTATGGAAAAGGTGTTATTACAAAAGAAGTAATGGATTATATTCTATCTAAAGACAAACCTGTCTTCGTTGACCCTAAACCTGAAAATTTTGAGTTATACAAAAATATTACAATTATGACCCCCAATAAGAAAGAAGCCTATCAATGTGTAAAAAGGGGCAAGGATTATCCTCTAGAAAAAGTTGGTAAAGAGATTATGGAAAGGTTAGGGATAAGTCGTTTACTTATAACTTTAGGCTCGGAAGGGATGGCTCTATTTGAAAATGAAAGTATAACTAGAATTCCGGCAAAAGCTAAAAAGGTCTTTGATGTAACAGGGGCAGGGGATACCGTAATATCTGTTTTAACATTGGCAAAGGTTTCTGGGGGAAGTTGGTTAGAAAGTGCTATTCTTTCTAATTTAGCTGGTGGCTATGTAGTTGGAGAGATAGGGACAGCTGCTATTACACGAGAGAAG
>JALSPY010000180.1 GCA_026985705.1 Hydrogenothermaceae bacterium
AAACAACCAGTTTTTTTTCATATCTAATAAAGATATAACTAAAATGTCTATGGCAACTAGAAAAACAGAAAAGCTTAAAGCTAACACCATTTATAAATTAGAAATTAGAAATTTATATAACTTAGAAGGATTTAACTTCGTAGTGAGAAAGGAGCTAGCTAAAGCTAAAGTTGTAGTAAATCCATTACCTAGGACAAGACAGGTATATCAAGGTAAAAATATACTATCAGCATTATATGTAAACATTTACTACGATGGAATAAAGCAAGAAGCTATCCTCTTAGGAAGAGGGGGAGGATTAGCTGGAATACCAACAAATCTAAAGATAAAAGATATAGATTTAACTTTAGTATGGGGAGCAAAAATTATAAATTTACCTTTTAGCTTATATCTAAAAGATTTTATAGTTAGGAAATATCCCGGTTCAAATAAACCATCTTCTTATGAAAGTATAGTAATAGTTAAAGACCCAGTTAATAACAAAGAATTTGAATACAAAATATATATGAACCATCCATTAAGTTATGGAGGCTATACATTCTATCAGATGTCCTACGATATAGATGAAAAAGGAACAGTCTTATCTGTAAATCATGACCCGGGAGTTATACCAACATATATAGGTTATACACTTCTATTTTTAGGTTTAATCCTAAACTTATTTAATCCTAAAAGCCGTTTTGGGAGGACTTTAAGAATGTTAAGTAAACCTAATACAAGTAAGCTAATTATATTTTTAATATTACTTTTTAGTTTTTCAAAAAATTTATATGCATATCCTCAAAGTGAGTTTTCTAATCAACAGCAAAATTCTTCAAATCAAACTCAAAATGATACCAAGTCAAATGTTAATTTACATAACTTTGATATAAAATCTTTTCAAGAAAGGCTTATAAAAGTTGCTCGCAAGATACCTGTAGAGCATGCCAATAAATTTGGAGAGGTATTAGTCCAATCTCTAGATGGAAGAATAAAACCATTTGATACTTTAGCTTTAGAAGTTGTTAATAAAATTCACGGTAAACCTACAGTTTTTGGTATGAACCATAATCAAGTTGCATTAGGATTATATCTTATGCCCCAGTTTTGGAGCTATATAAAATGGATAAAGGTAAAACATCCAGCTATAAAGATACTTTTAGGGATAAACCCTGATGACAAATATTTTGCATTTATGGATGCATATGACAAAAATGGAAAGTATAAATTAGCTGATGCAGTTGCAAATGCAAGAAGAAAAAATCCAGCAGATAGAAATACATTTGATAGAGAAATTTTAAAAATAGATGAAAAACTTTACATAATGTATACCATTTTAAATGGACAAGCATTGAGAATTTTCCCTAAAAAGGATGACCCTAACCATACTTGGTATAATCCTAAAGATGCCTTAAACATATTTCCTGAAGACCAGAAGAAAGAGCTAACTCAAATATTAATAATATATCAAGCTGGGTTAGAGAAGGGATTTAAAGAAGGTGATTGGAGCTTAGCTGATAAAGGTGTTTTAGCAATAAAAAATTTCCAAAGAAAGTATGGGGGAGATGTAATACCATCTGAAACAAAGGTTAAAGCTGAAATTCTTTATAACAAACTATTAATCTTTGAAAGGTTAACATATCTATACTTTTTAGTTGGATTTTTAGCAATAGGTTTAGTCTTTCTACATATATTCTTACCAAATAAAGATTTTAAATTAGCAAAAACATTATTAACATTTGGTTTAGCAGTAGCGTTTTTAGTACACACTGTAGGATTAGCTTTAAGATGGTATATAGCAGAACATCCACCTTGGACAGATGCATATGAAAGTATGTTATTTATATCTTGGGCTGTTGCATTGGCAGGTATAGTGTTTGCTAGGAAATCAATATTTGTTATAGTTGCTGTTGGAATTTTTGCAGGAGTATTCCTATTTTCAGCTCATCTAGGTTGGTTAGACCCACAGATAACGACTGTTGTTCCGGTGTTAAAATCTTATTGGTTATTAATACATGTTTCTGTTTTAACGGCAAGCTATGGATTTTTAGGACTATCAGCAATACTAGGAATATTAACTTTAATACTTTTTGCTATAAAAGATAGAAGATTACTAGGTGATGAAAGAGTTAAAAAGATAGAATACAGTATAAGGGAAGCTTTAAAGATAAACGAGTTATCGCTCATAGTTGGTCTATCATTAATCATTATAGGAAATTTCTTAGGAGCGATTTGGGCTAATGAAAGTTGGGGAAGATACTGGGGATGGGACCCTAAGGAAACTTGGACAGCAGTTTCTATAGCTGTTTATGCAGCAATAGTTCACCTTAAATATATTAAAGATTGGTATTCTCCTTTCAAAATGGCAGTATTTTCAGTTTTAGGATACTTCTCGATATTA
>JALSPY010000181.1 GCA_026985705.1 Hydrogenothermaceae bacterium
TGATAGATTTAAAATGATTTGCGACCCTGGTATAGGTTTTGGAAAACTACCAGAACACAACATAGAAATCCTCAAAAGATTTAAGGAATTGAAAACAATAGGTCTTCCTTTAATGGTTGGAGTTTCCAGAAAATCCTTCATAAATGAGATATACAAGACTTTACTGCTTTACGAAAAGAAACCTAAAGAACGCTTATTCGGTTCCCTGGCAGCTTTAGCACCTGCAGTTATTGGAGGAGCTAAGATTGTAAGAGTTCACGATGTGAGGGCTACAAGGGAATTTCTAGCAGTTTTAGATTCTATAAGAACTTATGACCCTTACTATTGGGGTTAATTTAATCCAACCATATTTTTAATATTTTTTTAGTTTTTGGATTTGCAACCACTATATGGTTTATATCCTCTGCAATTTCATAAAGTTTTAACCAATCCTTCTTTTTAAAAGCTATCTCCAACAAGTAAGGTATTATTAATTCTTTTGGAAAATCCAATTCTAAAGCCTTTAAAAAGTAAATTTCGGCCAAATCTAATTTATCACTTTTTAAGTAAATTCTTCCTAACAAATATAACATTTTGGGTACAGCTTTTAATTGAATAGCTTTTAACGCCCAATTTTCAGCTTCTTGTAAGTAAATTTTTTCTAGTTCTTTATCGCTAATTTGTAAATAGGATATTTCCCAATATAATTCCGCAAGGTAGGAATAAGCAAAAAGCTTTCCACTTTTAGTTTTTACCTTATTTGCAAATTTTTTAGTTTCATCTATATTTTTTACCAAGATTTTTTCTATATTGCTAACCTTATTAAAGGATAATAATCTAATTTCATCATCGTTAACAGTTATAGCCTTTTTCAGATGACGAATAGTATCTGGATGTAGAATCTTACTTGCATAAAGAACCGTATAATAATTTGTGAAATTGAAGGCGGCTTCCCCCAATTTTCTACCGTAAAACTTTAAAGGTTCCAATAATAGAGGGGATAATTCCTTATAAAGGACAATTATCTTGGATTTTCTTTTTCTTAATAGGTAGATTAAGGATATAGAAGCTAGTAATACCCCTAATGGCCCTCCTAAGAAGCTTAAAATAAAAAGATTTATTCCTATTTTTCCTTTAAATTTATCTTCTCCTAATTTAGGAACCAAAAGGTAGATAGAACCCGCCAAAGAATGAAAAATAAGATATAAAGGAATTTCCCCTTTTAAAAAAAAGTAAACTGCAAGGATTTCTAAGGAAAAAGATAAGCCCTCCAAAAAAAGTAGTTTTTTCATAATAAAAACACCTTTCGGTTTTAAATTTTATTTAATTCCTTTATAGTATTGGCATCAATTTCCTTAATATCAACCAAAGATAAAGCTTTATATTTATTTAGTATCCTTTTAGTGAAACCTTTCGCCCCCAGATAATCAGTAAAAGGCAACAAAAATATAATAAGCTTTTTCGATTTTAAAACACAGAAAATATCTAGAAATCTAATATCATACTCAAGTTCTTTTAAAATTCTATCGGAAATTTCCGCGTATTTAAAAATAACTATTGAACTTTTTACCTTGGCTTTTGTAGAAAGTTTGTACATTTTATAGAGCTCCTTTAGAAATTCAAAAGAACAGTGTAGGTTTTTAATAATATTTAACATTTCCTCGCTCAAATCTATATCTTCAAATATATATGACAAAAGAATATAGATGGAAATTAATGTATCCTCATTTAAAAATAGGAAATTTATATCTTCAATAATTAATAAATATGTTTTCTTATCTGTTTCGACAGGTAAAATAGCTAAATATTTAGGGATTTCGTTATAAATAAAGCTCGTTTTTAAATCTTTAAAAGGTAAGTAGTAGATTTTTCCAGAATCTATAGCCCTTTTCAAAATTTCAATATTTTCTTTATCTAATACTATAGAAGATATACCTATACCTTTTAAAGGGGAAAATTTGTTATTATGGTATTCAACTAAAAAAGCTTTATAAATTCTAAAATTTTGAACTAAAATTGTAGAAATATATTCCAACACAATGTTTAAATCATTCTTTAACAAAATACTTCTAATTTCCTTAAGTAGATTTCTTAAACTATATGGTCTTGTTAAATAATTAAACTCCAATTGGTCATGGGATAATTTAATCAAATATAAAGTTTTCCGCATTACATCAACTTCTGTTTTATAGAAATCTCTATCCGCTTCCAATCTTTCAATATAGTTTTGCCAACGATATTTAAAAAATCCTACCATCAATGTTAACAATAAAAACCATAAATTCTCAAAAATAGGTAGATGTTTATAAAGCCAAAATTCAGTAAAAATCGAAAAAGTCCATAAAAATACACCCTCTATAAGGCCATAAAACAAAGTTATAAGAAGTAATAGA
>JALSPY010000182.1 GCA_026985705.1 Hydrogenothermaceae bacterium
GACTAAATTAGATTTTAAACTTAATTTAAAATCTTTTCAAAGTTTTTATTTTATTAATATCTAATCATATGTGGCTTTTCTATATTCTATTGGGTATTCAGTCCAATAGGTGATATAAAATAAAAAGAAAAAAGTAAAAGGAGAAAAAAATGGCAAAGGAAAAAATATATAGACATGATATAAGGTTCCAGAATGTGGTTCCAACTAAGTTTGCAAAAATGGACATCAGAAAAACGGTAAACAAAAATACAGGTGTAATGATTGTAAAAGATATTTTACTGAAAATCCAGATAAAGTTTACTTAACAAAGAAAGAAAAAAAAGAAATCATTTCAATGTTTGTAGAAAGAATGTATCAATCAGCAATATCTATAGTTTTGTGGTTTAACTTCTAATCAAAGATTTGTTGACACATGAGAAGAATAGAATATGAAACAAATGAATATAAAGTGTATGAAATTTTGGACATTAATAGACATAATATAAAGAAATTTTGGAAGACAAATAGAAATAAGGAATTAAATTCCTTTTTAAGAGATAAATTAGCAAGTTTAATAAGGAAAACGTATAGTAAAGGCATAAAAAGTTTAACAAAATATTTATCTTTAATTTTCGTTTCTTGGGGATTAATATGATTTTCACTTACAAGGCTGAATACCCCCAAAGTGTTAGTAATAATAAAATTTTTTAAATTTGTGTTATAATAATTAAATTATACTTTTAAAATTTCCTTTAGCTTTCTTAAAAAATACTAAGGAAGGCTAAAAGAATTTTTAAAATTTTTTAAATTTTTGGAGGTAAATTTTGCGATGGCTAAAGTCGAAAAAAACAAAGTCGTTAAGTTTCATTACACACTTAAGGATAAGGAAACAGGAGAAATTCTAGATAGTAGTCAGCAGTATGGGGAACCTTTATCTGTTTTAATAGGTGCAAACAATATAATTCCCGGTCTAGAAAGACAGATGGAAGGAATGGAAGTTGGAGAAAAGAAAACTATAGAGGTGAAGGCTGAAGAAGCTTATGGAAGTAAAGACGAAAATTTAATTCAAAAAGTTCCTAGAGAGTATTTTCAAGGAATAGAGCTTCAAAAAGGTATGCCTTTACAAGCTCAAACACCAGATGGACAGATTATTAATCTAATAGTTGTAGATTTTAATGATAAGGAAGTTATAGTTGATATGAACCATCCTTTAGCAGGAAAAGATTTAGTTTTCGATGTTGAGATTGTTGATGTTAGAGATGCTACACTTGAAGAAATCAAACATGGTCATGCTCATTAATCAGTCTTTAAACTCCCCCCTTGGGAGTTTTCTACACCTAAAATTTTCAGTCTTCAATAATTTCAATTCCTAAATATCAATTTTCAATTTTGCAAAATTAAAAATTCGGAAGTTTTAAAAATATACATATATAAGAATTTAGTTAATGGCATTAATTTTGCTTTTAATGTATTCGGATTGGATATAAAGTTAAAGGAGCAAAATATGATTTGTTTTTTCCAAAGAACTATAAAAAGAGAAGTAGAAATAAATGGTATAGGTTTACATACAGGAGAAAAAACTAAAATAAAACTAATTCCTGCTAATGAAAATACTGGAATTGTTTTTATTAAAGATAATATAGAAATTCCTGCTAAAGTTGATTATGCAAAGAAATTTGATTTTTCTACAAGTTTAGAAAAAGATGGAAAAGTTATAAATACTGTAGAACATCTCTTATCTGCTCTATACTTTACAGGTATTGATAATATCTTTATAGAGATAGAAGGAAGTGAAATTCCAATTCTAGATGGTAGCTCACACCAATTTATTGAGTATATAAAAAAGGCTGGAATACAAAGTCTAAAAGAAGAAAAGATTTATGCAGTTTTAAATAGAGAAATTACAGTTAAAGATGGAGATAAGTATATATCTGGTAAACCTTCTGAAGAGGTAATTTTTACATATCACGCAGTTTATCAAAATAAAATAATTGGTGATAGAAAATTCAGTTATATTCCAACTGAAAGGGAAAGTTTTAGTACAGTGTCAAAGGCAAGAACATACTGTTTTATAGAGGAGGTTGAATATCTGAAAAAATTAGGATTGGCAAAAGGTGGCTCTTTAGAGAATGCAGTTGTTTTTGATGGAAACAAGGTTTTAAATCCAGAGGGTTTAAGGTATGATGATGAGCCTGTTAGACATAAATTGTTAGATTTAATAGGAGATTTATATCTTTTAGGTTTTCCCTTATGGGCAGATGTTTATTCATACAAAGGTGGTCATAAACTAAATGCTGAATTTGTAAGAAAACTAAAAGAAGAAAAAGCATATGATTTATACTATGCCTCCGAAATTTTAGACAGAAATA
>JALSPY010000183.1 GCA_026985705.1 Hydrogenothermaceae bacterium
CTCTTTAATTTTTTCTAAAATTTCTTTTGGTATAGATATAATTTTTCCATTTGTAATGGATATACAACAGTGCTCTGTCTTACCTTCTGTTCTTAACTCATTTCCAACAAAAATTTTATAATCAAAGGAGAAAAAATATTTATTTTTTATTTTAATATCTCCCTCTATTTTAATAACCTCTCCGAATTTAACAGGTTTCTTATATTTAACATAAAGAGTTAAAAGAACTATATCTGTTTTTAAATCTTCTCTAACTTTATGATATGGTAGTCCTAATCTTTCCAAAAACTCTCCTCTAAACTCCTCAAAGTATCTTGGATAATTTGAATGGTGAACTACTCCTTGGGCATCTGTTTCATAAAAATTTATCTTTCTTTTTATAGAAAAACTCAATTTAATTTCCTTTTTAACTAGATTATATATTAAAAAGTTTATCATGTATCAGTTCAATGTATACGATAAAAAATTTTAATATTTTTCATAAGCCCTAAGTAAAAGTTTTTAACACTAAGACATAATTTGTTTTTATAAAGTTATAAATTTTTAAAAACTTTCTAAGTTTCTTATTTATTTTATCTATCTTATACTCCAATCTATCTACTTACATTGAAATATCACAATTTTAATAAACCATTTTCTAATAAGTGTGTGTATATACTTTTATGTAATTATAGTTATAAATTTTATAAATTGTTCCTAATCAATTCATCTTAAATTTTATTGTTTTATAATGGAATATGTGAAATTTTATTGATAAGACTAGGGGGTAGTAAATGAAATTTTTTATCGATACAGCCAACATAGAAGAAATAAGAAAGGCAAATGAGTTAAAAATACTTGATGGTATAACAACAAATCCAACACTTATTGCAAAAACAGGTAAGCCTTTTATGGAGGTAGTTAAAGAAATACTAAATGAAGTTCCTGATAAACCTGTATCTCTGGAAGTTGCTTCAACAGATTATGAGGGTATGTTAAGGGAAGCTGAGCAATTAGCAAAATTGGGAGATAATGTTGTTATTAAAATACCTATAACTATAGATGGATTAAAGGCTGTAAAATATCTTGAGTATAACGGTGTAAAAACAAATGTTACATTAATTTTCTCCCCAATGCAGGCATTACTAGCTATGAAAGCCGGAGCTAGTTATATATCTCCATTTGTCGGAAGATTAGACGATATAAGCCATACTGGAATGGAGCTTATTAGGCAAATAAAAACTATAAGAGATAACTACGGTTATAACTCACAGATAATAATTGCAAGTGTTAGAAATCCTCTACATGTTTTAGAAGGAGCTTTAGTTGGAGCTGATATAGCTACAATTCCTTACAAAGTTATTTCCCAATTAATTAAACATCCTTTAACAGATATAGGTTTAGAAAGATTTTTAAAAGACTGGGAAAATGTCCCAGAAAAACCTTTTTAAATAAAAATATACATATTTTCTTTCATCTTTTTTACATTTTCCTTTATATTTCCTTTAAATACACCACTACCAGAAACAAAAATATTTACTCCTGCCATTGAAATTTCTCTTATATTGTCCGCTTTTATTCCTCCATCCATCTCTATTAAAACATCTTCTCTTCCTGTTTCCTCCATAAGTCTTTTTAATTTAGAAACTTTATTTAATGTTTGTGGAATAAATTTCTGCCCACCAAAACCGGGATTTACAGACATTATTAACACATAGTCTATATAATGTATTATTTCATCTAAAGTATTTACAGGAGTAGCTGGGTTTAAAACAATTCCTGCTTTAGCTCCATTTGATTTAATTAAATCTATTGTTCTGTGAGCATGAATTGTTGCATCTGGATGGAAGGAAATCATATTACAACCGACTTTTATAAATTCTTTTATATACTTTTCAGGTTCAACTATCATTAAATGTGCATCGAAAGGTAAGTCTGTTAATCCTCTAATACTCTCTATAACAGGTAAGCCAAAGGTTATATTTGGAACATATCTACCATCCATTATATCTAAATGGATTATATCTGCCCCTGCCTCTTCCACTTCTTTTATCTGTTCTCCTAATTTTGAAAAATCTGCCGACAGTATAGATGGTGCCAGCAATTTTATATCTTTAGTCATTTACCTTCTCCAATCAGTAGTTATATAGATTTATATAGTATAATAATGATGAGTTTGTTGGTGAAATTCATAAATAAATATTAAAAAAGTTATCAAAAAATATTTGTAAGCCATTTTTATAATTCTATTCAAAAATAATTCTAATCAAAAAAACAGATGACTGTCTTATAAAGAAATTTTTGAAAAATTTTATTGACTAAATTAGATTTTAAATTAAGTTTA
>JALSPY010000184.1 GCA_026985705.1 Hydrogenothermaceae bacterium
TCTATCTTTGAAGCATAACCAAGGATGTCCAGTTTTAGCCAGTTTAAAAAGATACTTTTTATAGAAATCTCTACTGTCTATTTTTCTCCATCTTTTAAGTTTTCCAGTTTCGGCTTTAGATATACACTCGTTATATTTCCTTGTAAATTCCTCTCCCCAACTTTCTATAAGCTCCGGACATTCTGCAGGGTCAAAAAGGTATATTGGCTCTCCTTCTTTTATTCTTCTCATTAGTTCATCAGGCATCCAAAGTGCAGTGTTTAAAGATGGTGTTCTCAGATATGGGTTTCCTGTTGTTTCCTTTAAATCTAAAAACTGTTCTATATCTAAATGCCAAGGTTGCATATACATAACCTGTGAGCTTCTTCTTCTACCTCCCTGCTGTATAGCATTAACAATTGTGTCAAATATTTTTATAAATGGTATTGGGCCAGACGATTTAGCATTCAAAGATTTAATAGGTGAGCCTGTAGCCCTTAATCTTGTAATGTCTGTTCCAACTCCACCTGCATATTTAGCTAAGAATGCAGTTTCCTTAGCCTTATCCATTATACTTTCCAAACTGTCATCCACTAAGTTTATATAACAGGAGCTATATTGATTTACTACAGTTCCAGAGTTGTAAAGAGTTGGTGTTGAGTGTAGATACTCAAGATTAGAGATTTTATTGTATATTTTTATTATTTCATCTTCATTATTCCCTATACCCATTGCAACTCTCATAAAGAACCATTGAGGCTTTTCTATTATTCTTCCTTCTCTATCCCTAGTAAAATATCTGTCCCTTAATGTTGTTAATCCGAAATAATCAAGTAATAAATCTCTAGAGTAATCTAAAGCTTCCTCTAGTCTGTCTAAATCAAAATCTAAAAGCTCTTTTTTGTATAAACCTTCCTTAACTCCAAAATGAATAGCCTCTTTAAATGAGGATAATCTTCTATCTATATCCTTATTGATTATCTTTAATAGCTGTCTAGTCGCCAATGTATCATATAGATAATGGGTAGGAATTAACTGTTCTATAGCCTTTAAAACAAGTAGGTCTAATTCCTCAGTGCTTACTTTTTCTGGAATTTTTAAGTCTAGCTCCTTAGCAATCTTAAATACAGTTTCATAGTCATCCTCTAACTTTAATCCTTCTAAAAGGGAAAATATAGCATTAATTAATTTTTTCATTTGAAATTTTTCTACAGTTCCATCTCTTTTGATAACTACTCTCTGCACGGCATCCTCCACTTAATTGGTTTTATATTTTTATAGATAAGAGAATTTCTAAGATATCAAAAAAAAATTTTTTTTTAAATGAGATAATCTATCTATCTATTTCTTTTTATAGAAAAATTATTAGAAGAGGGAATAAATTTGTTGAAATTTATACTAATTATTTTAGAAAATCTAAAATTATCGTTGTAATATTTAAATTCGGCTTACAGTATACTTGTCCTCTTTATCTTCATAAAAGAGAATAATTTCAAAATTATCTAAATTTGAAAGGATTTCTAACATTTTTTCCTCTTTTACTATTTTATGTATCTTATCCTTTGAAGCTATTTTGATAAATTCTTCAGGAATAGTTTTTACAGAGTATATTTTATCTTTAGTTTTCCAAACCCTTTCTATAATTCCCATAAAGGGATGTTCCTGAAGCTCTATTGGAAACATTCTAACAAGTTGTTTAGGTGTAATATCTATCTCTAACTTTGTAGGCTCAAACCTTTTAAGTTTAAACATCTAAGTTTACCTTTCCTGACTGTAAGAATAAGAGTATTAATGATAGGAATGCAACACCGAAACCAGCCAATCCTAAAAATAATGAAGCATCAAATAATGTTGGAGTTATTGCAAGTAGAGATTTTAATCCAAAGTCAGCTAAAAAACATATTGCTCCTGTAGTCATTATTCCTAACAAAGCAAGTATAAGTAAAAATATTGCCAATGTTATACCCTTACCAAACATTTTAACCTCCATTCAGTTAGTATACATTAACTTAATTTTAATTAGTTTTTACTTTTTTATCAACTAGCATCTTCAATCTACATACTCCACATATTTCAGAGTAGGAAGGCTCACCGCAAATCTTGCATTTCTTTAACAATATTTTATCTTCTTTTTGTAATTCCTTAAATATAGGATAGATTTTCTTTAAAAATTCAGAGTAAAATTTGAGTTTTGTTCCGGGATGCTTTTCTTCTAACTGATTTAAAAGAGTTTTATACTCTATTGATGAAGCTCCTTCGGAAAAAGGACATTCATACTCTATATACTCAATATTGTTAAAAACTGAATAGATAGCACTTTCTTTTTCTGTTATCTTACAT
>JALSPY010000185.1 GCA_026985705.1 Hydrogenothermaceae bacterium
GGGAAAGATAGAAAGGCTCTCTTAAAAGGTTAGATTTAGATTTAGATATGCAAATCTTCCCGGTTCAGGGATTTTTACACCACTACTGAAAGGATTTCTTAAATAAGATAAATGGGAGTAGTAAAGCTTATCAAATAGATTATCAATTCCAAAACCAACTTGGATATTATTATTTATTCTATAACTTCCCCTTAAATTTAATACATAATAGCTTGATGTGGGAATTTCATTTAAATCTGTATCAACATTCTTTTGACTAGACGCGTATATATTCTCAATTTCTCCTGAAAAGTTTTCATTTTCATATTTTAAAGCTAATCTAACCTTCATAGGAGGTATTTCTGCTAAATCTTTGTCTGTATAATTACCACTATCTTTTTTTCCTCTCTGATAAGCTAAAGATAATTCAGAAGATAAACTATCTGTTATATAACCTAAAACTGTTAAACTTCCTCCATACATATGGGCGTTTATGTTTGTATAAGATGTAGCTTTTGTAGTTCCATCTAAACTGGTTATATTAGTTAGATATATATAATCAGTAAGTTTACTATAAAAGATATTACCTTTTATGCTAAACATTCCTTTGTAGTATTCAAAACCTACATCTACTTCATCATTTTTTGTAGGTTTTAAGTTTGGATTACCCACCCAATCAGGATTAGTCATTGGTTTGTTTAATGCTATAAATCTTTCCTCTGGGTCAGGAACCCTTACAGAGTGTCCATAACCTATATAAACTAAACTTTTTTTATCTAATTTATACTTGAAAGTTATATTCCCTGAAAAGTAATAATCATTATTTTTATAGGAAAAACTTTTGTAATATTTACTATATAAATCTCTGTTATCATTTCCAAACTTTGAAGTATCTACTTTAGATTTTAAAATATCGTATCTCAACCCACTTGAAATAATAATATTTCCAAATTTTCTGTTTCCTTTAACAAATAAACCTAAATTTTTTATACTTACTCCCGGTATCATACCTCTATTATCGGTAATACTCCCCATAGTGATTATATTGTCAGATAACCAATACCTTCTAAAACCATCTATTCCAATTTTCATATTCATATCCGAAAATGAAACCTCTCTACTTAACCTAAAACCTTTTACTTCCGATTTAGCGACTGTCCTCATTCCATAATCATAACCAGCTAAAGCCATATTGGAGCTTACTCTATAAGTATCCGACATATCATGTTTAACTGAGTTAAAAAATAACGAAAGGTTTAAGTTTGAAGGTTTATTTGTAAATTCTAGGTTAGTTTTATAGGTCATATCTGATATAGCGTCCATTTTCAAATACGGATATAAAACATCTTGAAGATAATCATAACCAAAAGATAATTTAAGTTCATTTTCCTCATTGATATTAATTTTTATTTTAGTCCATACATTCTTTGAATTAAAAAAATCACCATTTATCTTTTCAGTTTTGTAAGCTGACTTTCCCACTGCATACTCAGTTAGATATTTGTCTTCCCCTGATTTAAAAACTTTACTATCCTGTGTGCTAGCATTAACTAAAATTTGTATAAACTCATTTCCTACATTAAAGCCTGTATCATATCTTGTGTATGAATAACTTCCAACGGTGGCTCCTAGATTTGCAGAAAAACCTTCCTCAGGGTCTTTGGATATAACATTTATTACACCACCTAGAGAGCCTTCATTTTCAACATCAAATGCTCCCTCTACAATCTTTATTTCTTTAACCTGTGCAATGTTAATATGCGATATTGGAGCATCCATTCTATTTGGACAAGCTCCGTATATGCGGGTATTATCAAAAAGAACATTGATGTTATCCCTTCCAAATCCTCTTAAAAATATATCGTTGGCTATACCACTTTTCCTAACTTTAGTTATCTCTGTAAAATAGCTAGATAGAATTTCTCCTAAATCAATATTTCTGTTTGAGATAATCTCCTTTTCGTCTAAACCTTTAGTTTCTATATTTTCATTAGAAACTTCTTTAGAAATTTTTAAATTTTCTAGCTTAAAAACTTCAGCTGATGCAATACTGATAAAAAAAGGAGTACATAGTAAAGCAAATTTTAAAGTTTTCACCTATACCCTCCCTTGCTAAATTAAATATAATTTTGTTATAAATTAACATTAATTTAACATCAATTTTGTTTGAAAATCTAGTTTTTTATTGTTAAAAATTTTCCATTTATTAATAAGCAAAATTATTGATATTAGGTGTCATTTGGCTTTACATTTTAAACAGAAAAAATAATTGCTCCCTGCAGTCATCAATTTACCTAACAAAAGTGAATTAATAAAAGTCAATGCAAAA
>JALSPY010000186.1 GCA_026985705.1 Hydrogenothermaceae bacterium
TTTCTTTAAATTTCCCTTATCACTGGATATATACCAATCATAGTTATCAAAGGGACATTTTGATATTTTTAACTCATCAAAGTAGTATCTATCTTTAACTTTACTTAATTTTTTTGCATAGAAGTAATACTCTCCATCAATTATCCCTTTTACATTGTAAAGCTCTCCTTCATCAGTTCTAAAACTCCAGTTTCCTTTAGTTGCTATCCCTTCAAACTTTTCAGTTTTTATCTTTATATTCCCTTCAAATTTAGCAAAATCTTTGTTTGGAAAATATATAACTTTGTCTGCTTTTAAGATTTGATTACCTTTTTTTATAACTACATTTCCTATAGCTATTACTTTATTCTTCTCCTTGATTATATTATCTGCATCAACATAAACAGGTAGCCCTTGGGATTTTACAGGATTACTAAAAATTAAAGAAAGTGTAAGTATAAAACTTGGAACTATCTTCTTTTTTATCACTAATAACTTTTCCTCTTCCTGTAATATTTAATTAAATATAAACTTTAATTATAAGATGTTAAACTAATTTTATAAAAATTTGTTATGAAGGTGAAATGTAAAGGATGCCTCTATATCTGAAGATAGCTATACGATACCTTTTCTCTTTTAGGTCTAAAGCTCTTTCATTTATGTCTATAATATCAATTTTAGGAGTAGTAGTTGGAGTTTCAGCTTTATTAATAACTTTAGCTGTAATGAGTGGTTTTATGTGGGGGTTGAAAAAGAAAATCCTTCAAAACTCTCCACACATTGTAATATTTAAAGTTGATGATAAATTTGAAGATTATAAAAGTCTATATCCTATATTAGATAAATTTAAACAGATTGAGGAGTATGAGCCTTTTATATACTTTCAGGCTTTAGCTTCAGATAAAGAGAATTCATATCCAGTTATAGTTAGAGGTGTTCCTCCAGAAAAAGATAAAAGGATATTAGGATTAGATAAGAGAATAGTTGAGGGTAAGTATGATTTATCAGGTAAAAATGTTATTATCGGAAGAGAATTAGCCTTATCTTTAGGTTTATCTGTTGGAGATGAAATTGTTTTAATATCTCCTTTTGGAAGAAAAACACCTATAGGTTATATACCTAGAGTTAAAAGATTTAAGGTTTCAGGAATAGTTGATTTTGGTTTTTTTAAATATGATGACAGTTATGTAGGTATGAGTTTAGAAAATGCTCAAAAATTTTTTAATATGAAGGGAAATATTACAGGTATTCAGTTAAAGATTAAAAATCCTTTTGAGGCAAATGAAGTTAAAGCCCAACTATCTCAGTATATAGAATTTCCCTACATTATAAGAACTTGGCAGGAGATGAATAAAAGTCTATTCCAAGCATTACAGCTTGAGAAGTTTGCAATGTTTTTAGTAATAACATTAATCGTTTTAGTTGCTTCCTTTAATATATCAAGTTTACTTATAACAAAGGCAAGAGATAAGAGAAAGGAGATAGGAATATTAAAAACAATGGGAGCAGATAACAGATTTATTTTAAAGGTATTTTTATGGCAAGGGCTAATAATAGGGTTTATAGGAACTACTTTAGGGGTAATAATAGGGTTTTTGGTTATATATATAGGCGATACATATCATCTGATAAAACTTAATCCTGAAGTTTATATGATGGAGTACTTACCTTTAAAAACTTCTATACGAGACTTTGTTATGGTCTATATCTCTTCGATATTTATATGTTTTATATCTTCAATAATACCTGCCTATATGTCCTCTAAAGAAATTCCAGCGGAGATATTAAGAAATGAGTAAAAAATTACCAAGATTTTATGCAATTACAGATAGGAAAAGGTTTAATTTAGATATAGAAAAGCAGATAGAGATGATGAAAACCAAAGGGGCTGGTATAGTTCAGTTAAGGGAAAAGGATTTAAATTCCTACGACTTATTTAATTTAGCCAGAAGATTTAGGGAAATCACAGAAAAGCATAATCTAATGTTAACTATAAATGATAGGTTAGATATAGCTTTACTTGTTAAAGCTGATGGAGTTCATCTACCAGAGAAAAGTATCCCTATATCTGCAATAAAATCTGAATTTCCAGAGTTAATAGTTGGTAAATCATGCCATTCTTACGAGTGTGCTATAAATTCAGAAAAGGAGGGAGCTGATTATATATTTTTTTCTCCAATCTTCCATGTTGAGAATAAAGGTAAACCTGTAGGAATAGAAGGTTTAAAAAAGGTTGTAAATGTGATAAATATTCCTGTATATGCTTTAGGAGGTATAACAAAGGATAATATAGATAAAGTATTAGAAGCAGGAGCT
>JALSPY010000187.1 GCA_026985705.1 Hydrogenothermaceae bacterium
CTATTGTATTTTTTTCAGAACAATCATACCAATACCGAAAAGGGAAATTTTTTAAAACAGGTTCTTTCAGAATGTTTTAGAGTATTAGTTTATGGTGGTAGAATTTGTATAAATATAGCAAATATGAAAATTTAAACCTGTATTTGCAAAAAATTGGACATTCTGCTCCTTTTCCCATAGAATTTCCAAAAAAATGTATTCAACTTTATTCTTTTAAAGATGATGTTGTTTTAAACCCATTTTGTAATAGTGGAACTATATCTTTAGCGGCAAAACAGTTAGGTAGATACTATATAGGATATAATATAAAGAAAAATTATTGTAAAATAGCAGAAGAAAAATTATTAGATATGAATTATAAGTTATTCAAAACCTAACCACCTCCTTTTTAGAAATGGAGATGTATCATGAAATTAACTGGAAGAAAGGAGTTAATAAAGGTTATTAAAGATAGAATAAATAAGAACGGAAGTATATCGTTTAGAGATTTCATGGATATGGCATTATACTATCCAGAATTAGGATATTACACATCTCCTAAAGTTAAAATTGGAGGTTATGGGGATTTTTACACTGCCTCAGAGCTAGATAGAGCTTTCGGAGAGTTATTAGCTAAACAGTTTATAGAGATATATAATGAAAAGGTTAAAGAAAGACCATTTCAAATAGTAGAGATAGGAGCAGGTAAAGGTTATTTAGCGTATGATATATTAAACTATCTAAGAAACAACAATTCAGAAGTTTTTGAAAATACTAGATACATAATAATAGAGAAATCCCCATATCATATAGATATACAGAAGGAAGTCTTAAAAGATTTTAAAAATGTAGAGTGGATACAGGATATTATAGATTTTGAAGATGAAAGTATAAACGGGGTTATATTTTCAAATGAGCTTTTTGATAGTTTTCCAGTTCATCTGATTAGAAAAATAAATGGAAAAATTTATGAAGTTTTCATTATTGTAGATGATAAAGACAATGTAAAGGAAATTTTAAAGGACGCTAACGAAGAAATTTTAAGATATATAAAAGAGTTAAATATTAATATTCCTGATGGTATGCAAACAGAGATAAATTTAGATGCTAAAGACTATATCCAAAAGATAGGGAAAAAGTTAAATAAAGGTTATGTTATAACAATTGATTATGGTTATCCTTCGGCAGAGTTATATAAACCTTACAGAATGAGGGGAACATTACTCTGTTATCATAAACATAAATATTCTGAAAACTTTTATGAAAATGTTGGTCTTCAGGATATAACATCCCATGTTAATTTTTCAGCATTAAAATATTATGGAAAATTAGCAGGTTTAGAGTTTTTAGGTTTTACTGACCAAGCTCACTTTTTAACAAATTTAGGTCTTTTGGATATACTTAACGAATTACAGCAAAGAGATGATTATGAGAGTTATGAGAGAATAAACAGATTAAAGAGTTTAGTTCTACCTAAAGGTATGGGAGAAAAATTTAAGGTCTTAGTTCAGTATAAAAATGTAAAAAAACCAGATATTAAAGGTTTAGAAATTTTACCTTATCAAAGTGAAAGGTTTAGGTTGTAGATATGGAAAGTTTATTAATTCAAGATATAATAAAAACGATTATTATGGCTATAACTGTTTTAGTAGCAGTAAGTTTTTCTCTCTGGTATTCAACTAAACTCTCTCTCTTTAAAGTTATTTCATTCAAATACTGTTTTTATGCTTCTTTAGTGGCATTGGTTAGCATAGGGGCGTTTAGGACAGTTTTAAAATTTATCTATCCAGACTTGAAAGGATTAACTCCTATTTTATTTAGCATCTTATTTGGTATTATTGTAGAAACGGTTGTGGTTAAACTACTATTTAAAGAAAGTTTTGTAAAATCGGTTATAACTGTATTTTTTTCCTTTATAGTAAGTATAATAATTATCATTCCTATAATAGTTTCAGCTGGTTTTTTAATGGCTTATCTAGTTCCACCAAAAAAGTAAACCTAAAAATACAGTCAAAATTCTTATGGTTTCTTGTTTTAAAATAATTGATATTAGGTATCATTTAAGAATGCATTTTTAATAGAAAATATATTTCTGCGTAAATCCTTGATACAACTAGGCTTCCGAGAATATAACAGAAAATATATTTGCATTACTGGAGGGTTGATGCAAACTACTTGTATTTCCAGTTATTCTGTTGTATATTACTAATTGGCTACTTGGTAATAGAATAAGTTTAAAAGCATTATTCTTTTATAAATATTTTTTAACGGGTTTTGTCTGAACATAGTGGGATAGAAAGAGTATTTTT
>JALSPY010000188.1 GCA_026985705.1 Hydrogenothermaceae bacterium
AAAAGGGCTGATGTATCAGCTGAAAAGTTAAAGGATTTAAATGGAATATTAGATGTTAAAAGTGAAAACTTTTTAGTTTTTGCTGACATAAATATTAACGATAATAAATATAAACTTACCTTTCTATTAAAAAGAAATGGAAAAAAGTTTGACATAATTTGGAGAAAGTTATATTAGTCAAAAGTTTATTTCAATCTATTAATTTTCGTAATAGATATTTTTATAAATAATCTCATAGAGAAAAATAAATTATGCTTATCTTAACTTTAATAATAGATGAAGATTTAAAAAATTACAAAATAAGACTGGAAGAGAAAGAAGTGAATTAATCAAAGGTTTTACCAATCTTAGAAGAATTGAAAGATAAGGAGGAATTAAAATATGTTGGAAATAGAAAAAAAATTATATGAAAAAGGCTATAAATATATTGTTGGTATAGACGAAGTTGGCAGAGGGGCTTTAGCTGGTCCTGTTGTATCAGCCTGCGTTTTATTCCCTCCATATACTGAACCTTTTATTTTTAAAGACAGTAAAAAACTTTCAAAGAAAAAAAGAGAAGAACTATTCTTTGAAATAAAGAAAAGAGCTTTAGCTGTAGGTATAGGTGTAGTAGAGAACACAATTATAGATAAAATTAATATTTACAATGCTACCAAACTTGCAATGAAAAGGGCTCTAGAAGACCTAAAAACTGATTACGAATTTATAATAACAGATTATATAAAATTTGAACCTTATCCTCACATATCACTTCCAAAAGCTGACGAAAAAAGCTTTACTGTAGCTGCCGCATCAATTATAGCTAAAGTATACAGAGATAAAATTATGGAGGAGTATTCTGAAGTTTATCCCCATTCCTTTGAAAAACACAAAGGATATTTAACTAAACTTCATAAAGAAGAAATTTTAAAGTATGGATTTTCTCCAATTCATAGAAAAAGTTTTAAAATAAAAATACAGAGAAAACTAAAGTTTGGAGAATAAAAGTTGAGTATAAAATTTGGAGTAGCTAAAGCTGGTATTAAACCTTCTGGAGATTTAGATATTCTTGTTATGAAATTTGATAACTCCGTTTACTCTTTATATCTAACACAAAACTCATTAGCTGCTGCACCGGTTATATACGATAGAAGGATAAGGGAAAGTCAAGAAAGAATATCAGCAATTGTTGTAAACAGTGGAAATGCAAATGCTGCTACAGGTAAAGAGGGTCTAAAAAATGCAGAAGAGATGGCTAAAATAGTAGCTGAAAGATTTAATATATCCCCTTTCAATGTATTAGTTTTTTCTACAGGAATAATAGGTGTTCAACTTCCTATGGAAAAAATTAAATCAGGGATAAATAAGGCTATAGATAACTTGGGAGACTGGAATTTAGAGATTTCTGCTAGAGCTATAATGACAACAGATAGTTTTCCAAAGTATGCGGAGGAAACAGTTAATATAGAGGGAAAGAAATTTTTTGTTAAAGGTATAGCAAAAGGGGCTGGTATGATACATCCATCAATGGCAACTATGCTTGCCTACATATTCACAGATGTGAAAATATCCAAAGAGCTTTTAGATAAAATAACAAAAGATGTTTTAGAAAAAACATTTAATTCAATTGATGTAGATGGTTGTGAAAGCACAAATGACAGTGTTCTATTTGTTGCTACAGGAGAAAGTGATATTGAGATAACCGAAGAAAACAAAGATATACTTTTCAACTCCTTATACTCTGTAGCTTTAAAGTTAGCTAAAATGATTGTAAAAGATGGGGAAGGAGCTACAAAACTTATAGAAATAGATGTAGAAAAAGCTAAAACTGAAGAAGAAGCTAAAAAAGTTGGAGAAATAATAGCTTTATCTAATCTATTTAAAACTGCAATGTTTGGAAATGACCCTAATTGGGGTAGGATACTATCTGCAGTAGGTCAACTACATCTTGATATAGACTTTTCTAAAGTTAAACTTTTTATAGGAGACTTCCTTATATATGATGGTAAACCTATAGATTTTGACAGAAATAAAGCAGAGGATTATTTAAAGAATAATAAAGAAATTAAAGTTAAGTTAGTTTTAAACAGAGGTAAATCTAGCTGGAAGTATTACACTTCAGATTTAACTTATAAATATATTGAGATTAACGCAGAATATACAACATAAAGGTTTAGGAGATGTTTTATTTCAGTGTTTTTAGAACTGTTTTTAATATAAGAAATAAACTTTATATAGATAACATATTCATTTTTTATTTTATGAAGGAAGTTGAAGAGCGGTTTAAGAAAAAGATATGTTCATATATTGACGGTGTATGTGATAGATGTCCAATAAAAAATATATGTATATTTCCAAAAATTTTCCTTTATGAAGTCTGGTATGGAAAACCTAACCTTATGATAACTTCTCCTAAATATATAAATGAAAATCTTACGAAAGGTAAAAAACTAAAGATAGATTTTGTAATGTTAAATGAAGCAGTAGATAGTTTTAGACTTTTAGAAGAGGCTATAAAAGAGAGCTGTAAAGAGGCTAACTTTAGTAATTTAATTTATGAAGATGTTTACAATTATAATGTTTTCGCTGACAATTTAGAAAAAATAGATTTTCTAAGTCCATTTCCCAAATATGGACTTCAGGAATTCTTAGAGTTAAGATCAGGAGTAAAAAAAGTAAAACTAAAAATTTTTCCTTCCTTTCTAAATCTCTCTGTTGATTTTAATAATATGTCTAACGATGAGATAAAATTCTTTTTATTTAAGGAATTTTTCAGTAGAATGTCAGAAATTTTTGAAGAAGAAATACAGTTTTCTAACAATGTTGAATTAAATGTAAAAAAATTGCAGTGGAAGCAGGTAAATTACGAGGACATTTTCTTAAAAAAGAACATACTCCAATTTAAAAATTATAACTTTTTCTCAGGGGAATTTATTATAGAAGGAAATTTATCTCCAATTTGGCATATTTTGGAGTTTATCCAAACCTTCGGAATAGGAAGACTTACTAATTATGGGTTTGGAAAGGTAAAATTGATAGAGCTAATTTAAAGAAATTAAAGTTGCCCACAGAGATTGTGAACATAGGCAGGAGTAATGAAGAAAACTAAAATACAGTCTATAGCTATATATATAGAAAGTAAAGAAGCATCTTCTATCTGTTTTATTCTAAACTCTTCAATCAAACACTTTTTCCAGTTTTTAATTTAAATTTTTTGTTTTATTTTATAAAATAATTACTTTAATTTATTAGGATTAATAGGCTATGAAGTTTTTAAAAGTTTTTGTTTGGTCTTTACTTTTTATTAGTTTTCTACATGCGCAGGATTTTATATTTAGTATTGATGGGAACGTGATACCGTCTAACTCCCTTTTAAAGAGCAGTATTAGTGATATTAAACTTAAGAATGAGCTGAAAGATATTAGTGAGAAAGAAGAAAAAAAACTTGATTACAGGTTGTTAAAATCTAACACATTTAGGATTTTGTTTGTTGGTGATAGTATGGTTGAAGCTATAAAGAGACCATCCAAAAATATATGTAATAAAAAAAGATACGAATGTGATTACCTATTTAAAAGGGGATTAAGGACAGATGCATGGACATATAACGGTTGGTATGGTGTAAGTTTAATTTTAAAAATAGCTGAGTTTAAACCAAATATTATAGTTATATCCTCTGGAACAAATGATATTTACAATAGAGAAACTCCCTATCAGATTTATAAAGATTTTACAAAGCTTATTAATTTAATAAACAATGTTTCGGAAAATGTTAATATCAGTCCTAAAATTATTATAGTTGCACCTCCTATTCCGAATGATAAAAATCTTAATAGGGTTTTAAAGAAAAGATTTTCTAATATGAAAAATATATTTGTGATACAATCAAAAAAATTTCATCTAAAACTCTGGGATGGAATACATCCAAATATAGACAGTAGCAAAATTTGGGCCCAAAAGATAATAAGCTTTATAGAAAAGGTTAGTAAAAACTGAAAATGATAAATAGGAAACAGTTTGTTATACTAATTTTACTGCTTCTGATTCCTTGGTTAAATGTTCTTTACTCTTTATATGCAGATAATTTCCCAATATCAGATATTATTCCAACAAATAAATGTGTTGAGTTAGCTAAGATAAAATATACTGGAGAAAAACTTTTTGCAAAAAAAACAGAACCTTCTATAAAAATTATGGAGAATGCTATTCCGAAAATAGAAGAGGATAGGAAAGAAAAAAAATCTTTAATAGAAGAAAAAAAAGAAGAGAGCAAATTAAAAACAAGAAAACCTTTAAAAAAGCTTCTTATAGTTGGTGATTCCTTAGGAGAGGGATTATATCTAGCTTATTATAAAAAGATAAAGAAGGAAAAAAGTTGTTTAAAGGTTAAATTTTTCGTCAAGCATTCAACTACAACTAGAAACTGGATGAGAAATGAGAGATTTTTAAAGGAGTTAGCTTCTAAAAAGTATGATACGGTTCTTGTTGTTTTGGGAGCAAACGAATTTGCTATTGACAAAGCTAGCCTCTACTACAATATAAACAAATTTTTAATTAAACTAAAAAAAGTTAATCCTGATATACAGATTTTTTGGGTAGTTCCACCTGTTCCAAACAAAAATTTAAGGAAGTATGTTGAAGAGTGTTTAGGTGAAAATTACACTATAGCTATAGATGACTTTTTAAAAGAAATACCACTTTCTAGAGATAATATTCATCCAGACATAAAGAGAGGAGGATACACAAAACTTTGGCATATAGTTTTAAATAAATTAATGGAGTATAGGGAAATAAATTGCCTGAAGTAATTGATAGTTGTTTACAACATTTAAAAATAGGATATTTTTTATTTTTATTAATTTTACCATTTCTATTTATAACAAGCTTTATAGTTTCTAAGATTAATCTCAAGGTATATAAAATTTATCAACTGTTAATAGGAATTATTTATTATTTTCTTCTATTAGAAGGGAATTTAAAACCTTTTATTCTATTCATCCTATTAATTTTAATGAACATAATACTTCTATATATACTTAAGTTTAGCAAACACAAGAACATATACTTTTTAAAATTTAAAGCTGATAAATTCTTCTTCATACTGGCAATATTTTTAAATTTACTACCTCTAATCTTTATGAAAGATTACATTTCATTAATAAAGTTTGAGCCTAACTATTTTATACAGATAATAGGTTTATCTTACTTTGTCCTAAACTCAATCTCTATGTTTGTTGATTATTACGAAGATAAGTTTGAAAAATTTTCTGTTTTAGATATAGCTGTTTACTCTATATACTTTCCAAAAATATTTGCAGGCCCCTTAGTCAGATTTAAAGATTTTATAGATGAGCTTAACAATAACTATAAAAATAAAAGCTTTTTAACTTTAAACTTCGGTTTATTTCTAATAAGTATTGGCATTATAAAAAAGTGGCTAGCAGATTATATATTTCAGTATGCAACAAATGTAATTAACAATCCTTTAGGATATTCAGGGGAACAGTTATTTATAACCATATATATATACACACTTTATATATTTTTAGACTTTTCAGGATATACAGATATAGCTAGAGGAACATCAACGATTATGGGGATAAACTTACCGGAAAACTTTAGGTCTCCATATCTTGCGAAAAATTTAAGGGACTTTTGGAGAAGATGGCATATAACACTTTATGAGTGGATTAGGGATTATATCTACATTAAGCTTTTAGGTGGAAATAGAAAGGGAACAGTTAGAACTTATATAAATATACTTATAGCCTTTACTTTAAGCGGAATTTGGCACGGAAACTATATTAATTATGTGGTCTGGGGATTTTTTCATGGAATAGGAGTTATATTAAGTAGATTTTATAAAGGAAAAAGTTTTAAGGAAATCTTCATAGGTTGGTTTATAACATTTAATTCGGTAGCTATTCTATGGATAATATTTGCAATCACAGATTTAGATAAAATAATTATTTACTTTCAAAATCTAGTTTTAAACTTTAATCCAGAAGGACTGTTAGCTTTTATTGTAGGTAGATACGATATAGTTATCGTTATGCTTATAGGTTATACAATCGCATTTACAGATTGGAAGATAAAAGATGTGATATCAAATTTAGAAGATGAAAAAATACTTGTAATTTTCAATTTTGCTATGTATATATTCGCTTTATTACTATTGAACAACAAAGTGGCAGTTTCTCCATTCCTGTATGAAAGCTTTTAGGTTTAAATCTTTTCAAACACTGTTTTATTTTTTCTGCAGTTATGATAATATTTTTAAAATCTAAATCATTAAAAGATAAAGAGTTTCTTACAAAGCCATAAGTGGAGGAAGTAATGGAGCTACTAGGGGTTATTGTTGGAATATCGCTTAAAGCATTGATATTTATCATTGGAATGTTTTTAGGAGCAGCATATCTAACGTGGATTGAAAGAAAGTTTGCAGGGCATATACAACAGAGACCGGGACCTTTACATGTCGGTTATCACGGATTACTACAACCTATAGCAGATGCTTTAAAAGTATTAACTAAAGAAGACTTAGTTCCAGATGGAGTTGATAAATTTTTATTTTATCTAGCTTCATTAATGGCTTTTGTCCCAGCAATAATGATTTTGGCAGTAGTTCCATTTGGAGAACCATTCAATATATTTGGGTTAGAAATAAAACCTTACATTACAGATTTAAATATAGCCTTAATCTTAGCTTTAGCATTTGGTAGTATTTCAATATATGGAGTTATCTTTGCAGGTTGGGCTTCAAACTCTAAATATCCAATGATTGGTGGATTAAGGAAAGCGGCTGTTTTAATCGGTTATGAAGTTGCTCTCGGTTTTGCGATGGTAGGACCAATAATGCAAGCTGGCTCATTTTCTTTAAAGGAGATTGTTGAAGCTCAATCTTCTTACTGGTTTATAATCCCTAATATTTTAGGTTTCGTTGTTATTCTATTTGCAATTCTTGCAGAAACAGGAAGAACTCCTTTTGATGTTCAGGAAGCTGAAGCAGAGTTAGTTTCAGGTTATAACACAGAATACACAGCTATGAAATTTGGATTATTCCCACTTGCAGAGTGGTATATAGCTACATTCGTTTTAAGTGCAATAGCAGTAATACTATTCTTCGGTGGATGGCAACCATTCCCATTACTAGGTTGGTTACCTATACCCGGTATAGTATGGTTCTTTATTAAAGTATTTGCACTATTTATGTTTTTCCTATGGGTACACTGGACATTACCAAGATATAGAGTTGACCAAATTACAGAGTTAGCTTGGAAAGTTATGCTCCCGCTAGCTTTAGCAAATATATTTATCGTTGCTTTATGGGTAATAATTGTCGGGTAATTATAGATGGCGGTAAAAATTAAATATTTAGAGAGACCTAAACTTACGAATAAGGAAAGAATACTATTTATAGATTTTATAAAAGGAATGCAAATAACAATAAAAAATTTCTTTAAGAAAACTATTACTACAGCTTATCCTTATGAAAAACTTACACCTCCAAAAAGATTTAGAGGAACACATGGGCATAGGATAAAGGATGGAAAAGAGCCACCATCATTTAAGGTTTTAGAGAAGTTTCTAGAGATAAAAGATGGGGAAAGTAGGTGTGTTGCCTGTTATATGTGTCAACAGGCATGTCCAGTTCCTGAGCTCTTTAAAATAGAAGCAGAGCAACTACCTAACGGTAAAAAAAGATTAAAAAGATTTGATATGAATTTATTAAACTGTATGTATTGTGGATTATGCACTGAAGCCTGTCCTGTAGATTGTATAATTATGACAGATGAGTATGAAACAGCATCTTATACAAGAGCAAACTGTGTAATTCATTTAGATGATATGGTAGAAAGAGCAAAAGACTACGATAAAAGAAGATTTAATGAGCCTGATAGAATTTGGATAGATGATAAAGAAAGAAGTAAATTATGGGGGCAGATTAAATGGAGCAACAATTAACAGTATGGGCATTTTACACATTTTCAGCTTTGGCTGTTTTATCGGCTTTTGGAGTAGTGTTCTTTAAAAATATCATTTATGCAGTTTTATCTTTAATATCAACGTTAATTATGGTTTCTGGTCTATTTTTTGCAATGGGTGCTGAGCTTATAGGTGGTTTACAGATACTAATCTATGCAGTAGCTATAGTTGTATTTTATGTTTTAGTAATATCTACAGTTCCAGAGTTTAAAGGTAATTCAGTTGACCCAGCATATATGTTAGTTTCATTACCTATCGGTTTTATCCTATTTTTAGAGTTGGCTTATGTTTCCATTTATGGAGCTTGGCAGTCTAATGTAGGGCTGTTTACAAATGAAGTAATAAAAGAGGTTGGAAATATAAAGGCAGTTTCCACGCTACTGTTTACTAAATATCTATTCCCTTTTGAAGTCGCATCATTAATCCTGCTGGTTGCTATGATAGGAGCAATAGTTATAGGAAGAAAAAGCCATGTTATAGATGAAGAGGAGGCAAAGTAAAATGGTACCTTATGAATACTATGTAGCACTAAGCGGTTTATTAATGGTTTTAGGATTAGTTGGTATTATAGTTAGAAGAAATCTTATAGCTATGCTTCTCTCTACAGAATTAATGTTAAATGCGGTAAATATAGCCTTTGTTGCCTTTGATATGAAGGTTGGAGATGTTAGCGGTCAAGTATTTGTATTTTTCATCTTAACAATAGCAGCGGCTGAAGCGGCAATAGGATTAGGTCTAATAATGGCTATTTACAGATTGAAAAAAGATGTTAACACAGAAACTATTACAGAATTAAAACTATAAGAAGAGGAGAGCTATGGAGTATTTATGGATTATTCCATTTTCACCACTGATAGCTTTTGTGATAATAGGCTTATTTGGGTATAAGTTTTTAAGAGAGCCTTTAGCAGGTATAGTCGCAGTAATAGGTGTTGCTATATCTGCAATAGTATCAGTTATAGGATTTATAAATGTAGCACAAACAGGAACACATTATGATTTAAAACTGTTTACTTGGATGCCTTTAGGGGATTACGAAATATCAGTTAGTATCCTTTGGGACCCGTTATCAGCTTTAATGACCTGTGTAGTTACAGTAATATCAACATTTATCTTTATATTTGCCACAGGTTATATGAGGGGTGAGCCTTCCTACCCTAGATTTTTCGCTTATCTATCATTATTTGTCTTTATGATGTTAATGCTCACATTATCTGATAATTTAGTTCAGCTATTCTTTGGATGGGAAGGTGTTGGTTTAGCATCTTATTTATTAATTGGTTTCTATCATCATAAAAACTCTGCGGCAGATGCAGCTTTTGAATCATTTATAACTAACAGGGTTGGAGACTGGTTATTCTTAACTGGAGTTTTATTAGCATTTACTACATTTGGAACATTAGATTATCTGGATATGTTTAACAAGATACCAGAAGCTGGTTATTGGACAATAACTGCTATAGCTCTACTTCTATTCGGTGGAGCTGTGGGTAAATCAGCACAGATAGGTTTACATATATGGTTGCCAAATGCAATGGAAGGTCCAACTCCAGTTTCAGCTTTAATTCACGCAGCTACGATGGTTGCTGCTGGAGTTTATATGGTAG
>JALSPY010000189.1 GCA_026985705.1 Hydrogenothermaceae bacterium
TCTATACTTTTTTTTAGATTTTCAACCGATTTTTCACCAAAACCTTCCAAATTTATAATTTTATCGTAAGGAAGTCTAAATATATCCGGAATACTTTTTAAAAATCCTAATTTGTAAAATCTTCTTATTGTAGCTTCACCTAATCCCTTAATATCCATAGCATCTTTGGAAGCAAAATATATAAGTCTCTCCAAAATCTGTGCCGGACAGTTTATATTCACACATCTATAGACTGCTTCAGATGGAAGTTTTACTACTGGAGAGCCACAGGAAGGACAATTTTTAGGAAACTCTATAGGTTTTTCTTTTCCTGTTCTTGCGGATTTATCAACACCTACAATGTATGGAATAACATCTCCAGCTCTCTCTACAATAACTGTATCTCCTAATCTTATATCTTTTTCCTTTATAAAATCTTCATTTATTAATGAAACTGAAGATACTATAACTCCCCCAATCTCTACAGGCTCAAGTTTTCCTACTGGTGTAATAGCTCCAGTTCTCCCAACTTGAAAAATAACTTTGATAAGTTTAGTTTTTCCCTGTCTAGCTTTAAACTTATAGGCTATAGCCCATCTAGGATGGTGAGATGTTATCCCTAATTTTTCGTAAAAACTTATATCATTAACTTTTATTACCATTCCATCTATTTCATAAGGATAATTATCCCTTTTTCTTTCCCATTCTCTGCAGTAATCTATTACTTCATCTATACCTTTACATACTTTTAATTCTCTATATGGAGATTTAAATCCCAATTCAAAAAGTATTTTTATTGCTTCAGAATGTTTTTTTATCTTAACTCCAAGTAGATTATTTTTTTCTCTGTCTACTGCATAAGTTATCTGATAAACAAAAACCTCTAAACCTCTTTTAGAAACTTCTTTAGGGTCTTGAAGTCTTATAGAGCCTGCCGCTGTGTTTCTAGGATTTGCTAGCGGTGGCAATCCTTCCTCAATTCTCTTTTCATTTAGTTCTTTAAATTTTTCTTTACTTAAAACAACTTCTCCCCTTATCTCTACAGTATCTATTCCATATTTACTAAACTTTGCCTTTAAGGGTAAGGAACGGATAGTTTTAAGATTGTTTGTAATATCTTCTCCTACTGAGCCATCTCCCCTAGTAGCTCCTCTGACAAAAATATCATCTTTATAAACTAGGGCTATTCCTGCCCCATCAAACTTTGGTTCAACTGCATACTCAACAGTATCTAGATTTAATATCTCTCTCACCCTTTTATCAAATTCCTTTAAATCTTCCTCATTATAGGAGTTTTCTAAAGAGAGCATAGGTGATAGGTGTTTAACCTCTGGAAACTCTTTAGTTATATCTGAAGCTACCCTTTGAGTTGGCGAAGTTGGAGTTATAAACTGTGGGAATTTTTTTTCTAACTTTTCTAACAGATGAAAGAGCTGGTCATACTGATAGTCTGTTATTATAGGCTCATTTACCACATAGTATAAATAATCGTGATAATTTATAAGCTCCCTTAACTCTTCTATAATCTTCTTTGCTTCCTCTTCAGTTTTTATATCTTCAGGTTTTATCTTTAATAACTCTTCAGATTTTCTTAAATATTTTATTTTCTTTTCATCCATTTTCTTTTATCTCCAACTTAATTTTTGTATAACTATTTTAATTAATCTTATTTTTCAATATTGAAACTTCTTATAAACTTAATTGCTTCTTCTTTGTTTTTTATTAAACCTGAAATCTGATATTCAAGAAGTTTACTTTTTATTTCTCCAATCTTCTTTCCCGCTGACAGATTTAAAATTTCCATAATTTCTTTTCCATTTAAAAGAGGTGTCTCAACTATCTCTTTTTTATAAACATTAAAATAATATTCCTGTAAAGATTTTATAAATTCCTTTAATTTTTCTATTTTAGATTTAAAATATTTTTTTTCATATAAACTAGATAGCTCAGCTAAACTAAATATGAATAGATAAACAGCTATATCTTTATTTTCATACCAGAAAAAATTTTTATCTTTATCTGTTAACTTCTCATTTTTCCACAAATCAAAAAGTTTTAAAACTTCAGACTGTTTTTCCATAAGGTTAACTACAAATTGAGAGCCTTTACTCCCCAATATCAGTCTGTTTGCAATACTCTCTTTAAATATCTTAACTCCCTCTGTATATCCATTTTCTTTTTTTATCTTACCTATACAGTGAAAGAAGACAAAAAGTTTAAAAAGAGTAATATCGGTAAATTCAGTTAAAAATTTTTTCTTTCCAAGCGTTTTTAAAAACTCTCTATTTATAAAATC
>JALSPY010000190.1 GCA_026985705.1 Hydrogenothermaceae bacterium
GGTTTTTCTTGCTTTAATATTTCATCAATCTCTATAAGTGTTTTTTCTATTTTCTTTTCATTTTCCGGTTTTAACTCTATAAATTCCCTTTTTCTTTGTTTTGGGTAATTAATTATTCCTTTTTTTTCCTTCCGGCTCTGTTTCAAAATAAAGGGTATTTTCTTTTCTCCTTAGCCTTACATTTTAGTTTATATAAAACCTGCAAGGCATAATTTATGCTTTAAAAATATTTTCCCGGTGCCATTTTAAAAATTCCTCAGAAGTTTTTACTAAATTTATCTTTTTCTTTAGGAATTTAGAAATTATTGGATGCTTTTGTAGTTGAGAAGACATTTTAGGTGAAATAGCTAATTTACTATCTTTTATAGTTATCAGTCCAGAATCAAATAGATGATGATGGATTTTACAGAGTGCAATTCCATTCTCTTCTATATCAGGTCCTCCTTCCTTTACAGGTTTAACATGAGCAGCATCTACTACCGTACCTTCGTTGGGAATACCACATATAGCGCATTTATTCTTATAATTGTCTTTTACTTTTATTGAAAAATATGGATCTCTCTTATATTTCTTAATAGTAGTAGATATTTTTTCCCTATGTACAGTGGTTATAACATCCCCTTTCTTTGTGGAATCCTCTATTAAATTGTCTGTAAAAAGAGATATCAACTTTTCATCTTTATGGTATAGTGCAGACTGAAGTATAAAGTTAGGAGAATAACCAAGAACTTTTATAACTTTTTCTAGATCTACATCTATTTGAATTAAACTATCCGGATCTATAAGATAAATGTATTCCCAAGTTCTGCCGTGCTGATCTTCTCCCCACAAGTATCTTGCAAGGCTTTTGTTGTGAAATTTGTCTACTATCTGACCCAGTAAATAAAATTTTCTCTCAGAGTAAAATACAACCAGATCTCCTATCTGGCTCTTTTCCCATTTACTTTTTGTTCCAGGAATAACTCCCCAAACGTAGAATCTTTCTAAATCCGACCTAATATTTGGCTGAAATCTCAATATTTCATTCAATTCTACTGCTTGAAAAATTGTCCTTTCAAGGTGTTCTCTTACCATTTTATTTTTAATATTTGCTGGTTGTAAAAAAATTCCTTTTGTCATTAAGTTCCCTCCATAGTTTATTTAAATTTCTAATATCTTCTTCAGTTGTATATATACAGCAGTTTTTTTCACCTTTCCAATCGTATATACTCAAAACCTTAATTTTACTATCTTCATAAATTTTCTTCTTTTCTATCCATTTTTCCACATAATAATTATCATTTAAAAGACCCAAATGTTCCCAGTAAAGATTTTTTTCAGGAAAGAAAAAATCTGGCAAAATTTTTCTACCGTTTAGATTTGTTTCTTTTTCATATTCATAATGAAGACCTAAATGATCAAATAAGAGCATTAAAATAGCTTCAGATATACTCCTTGTTTCTATCCCATTGTGAGTTAGTATTTTAAAATTTGTGTCAGGTTCTATGTAAACATGTTCTTTCTTTTCTATATTTTTTCTTAAATTTTCTCTATAATCTTCTTTGTTTTTACTATATCTATCAGGATATAACGTCCCTAGTTTTTGAATAATATTTCTTATATCTATAGCTCTTTCATATACTAGTTTTATGTTTTTATCATCATTTTTAATAACTTCGTTTTTTATTTTACCTTCATAGGTGTTTAGATTAATTAAATGAATGTTCTTATCATCTGTCTCAAAATCTGCATTTGAAGTTTTGTATTTATAAGTAATCTTATTCACATCTAGTATTGCCGATACATACAAATCAAGCTTTGAAAGCACTTTTTGTCCGTTTATAGATATGTATTCTAAACTTTCAGGAAGTTCTAATAGATTTTCTTCAAACAATTTACTACTTCTTTCAATTTCTAGAGGGGTTTTATATAAAAGATTTTCATTTTCTATAAGTAAATAAAGCTTTTTTCGTGCCCTTGTAAGTGCTGTATATAAAAGCTCTCGTGTAAATAAGCTTCCTATATTTTCAGGAAGTATAACTACAACTGTATCAAATTCACTTCCTTGAGATTTATGTATAGTTATTCCATAAGCATAGTCGTATTCGTATCCTAATTTTTCAGGGGGAAATGATATCACCTGACCAGTTTTGAATTTTATTTTCCAACCGTCTTTGTAAAATACTGTTCCAATCATTCCATTAAAAGTTTCCACACAGTTTTTATCTTCAGAAGGGCAGTAGGTGTTAATAAGCTTTAT
>JALSPY010000191.1 GCA_026985705.1 Hydrogenothermaceae bacterium
GTTTAGAGAAATATCCCTGTGATGAAATAAATCCTTAAAAAAGAAAAAGGGGGAAATCAAAGTTTTTGTAGTGCTTCCTTCATTCTATTCATTCCCTCCTTTAGATTTTCCATAGATGTTGCATAATATAATCTGATATTTCCTTCTTTACCAAAGGCAGAGCCGGGGACTACTGCAACTTTTCCCTCTTCTAAGAGATACGTTGTAAGTTCTATATCATTTTTTATTCTTTTGCCATCTATAAACTTAGATAAATTAGGAAAAATATAAAATGCACCTTGAGGTTTAGAGCTTTTTACACCATCTATTGATACAAACTCTTTATAAACAAAATCCCTTCTCTTTTTAAACTCATCTTTCATCATTTTAGGGAATTTTCCTTTATCCTCTAAGGCGGCTAATGCTCCATACTGAGCGAATGAGGTTGGATTAGAAACAGTTTGAGACTGTAAAACTGTTAATTTCTTTATATACTCTTCTGGAGCGGCTACCCAACCTAATCTCCACCCTGTCATAGAGTATGATTTAGAAAATGCGTTAACAGTAAATGTTATATTTTTGACTTCCTCTGATACTGAAGCTATACTAAAATGCTCACTATCATAACAGAACTCCTCATAGCATTCATCTGATATGATTAAAAGATTATTTTTTAAACAAACTTCAGCTATTTTTTCTAACTCCTCTTTAGGTATTACTGCTCCTGTAGGATTAGAAGGAGTATTTAATACTAATGCCTTTGTATTCGGAGTAATAACCTTTTCCAATAACTCTGCAGTTAATACAAATCCATTTTTTTCATCTAACTCTAAGATTTTAGGTATTCCATCACAGAGTTTTATCTGCTCTGTATATGAGACCCAGTATGGAGCAGGAACTATCACCTCATCACCTTTATTCAATATTACTGAAAATATCTCATAAAGACCCATCTTTGCACCGGGAGTTATAATAATTTCAGTAGGTTTGTAATCTATACTGTTTTTTTCTCTTATTCTTTCAGCTAAAGCTTCCCTTAACTCTGGAATTCCGGCTGAGGGAGTATATTTTGTTTTTCCTTCTTTTAAAGCCTTTATAGCTGCTTCCTTCACAAAATCTGGAGTGTCAAAGTCTGGCTCTCCTGCTCCAAAGGAAAGAATATCTACTCCTTTTTCCCTTAATTCCTTTGCCTTTGCAGTTATAACTAATGTTTGGGATGGTTGAACTCGCTCTATTCTTTCAGAAAATCTCATTTTTTACCTCTCCTGTTTAGTTTTTATAAACCTCTTAAAAATGTATCAATATCAATCTTTTTATAACTTTCTAAATTTTCATACAGATATAACAGATTTTGATTTTCAAAAATAAGTATCACATTTTTATAACCTTCCTTAAAGGCAAATTCTAAAGATTTTTTGTAGTCTCTATCTAATATATCTCTTGCTACCGTATAACCTTTTTCTCTTAAAAGTTTAGCTAATCTGTAAGCTCTTCTCTTGTTATCTGTTGTATCAATAATATAGAAATCCTTTTTTGGATTTATTTTTATTAAGTTGTTATCCTTTAGATATTCCCATATATTTAAAATATTGAATGCAAATCCTGTTGCAGGTATATTCCCGTCATATCTGGAGATTAAATCATTATATCTACCACCTTGACCAACCTGTTTTTTAAATCCTTTTATAAATATCTCAAAAATTATTCCTGTATAGTATGAAAACTCTCTAGGCTCACCTAAATCAAAAACAACATTTTCATTAACTTCATACTCTTCTAATATTGAATAAATTTTAATAAGCTCATTTATTGCTATCTTTAAATTTTTAAAATCTTTTAAATTCTCTTTTAACTTCTCTAACTCTTCAACTGTAAACTGATTTTCTAAAATCTGATAAACAAAACTTTTAATTTTTTCATCTGCATTTTTTAAATATTTTTCAATTAGGAATTTTTCTCTCTTCTTAATTGAATTCATAAAATCTATATAGTTATTCTCTGAAAGAGCTAATATTTCCTTTAAAGCTTTGAATATTTTTATATTGTTTATATCTATCTGAAAATTATCTATTCCTAACTCTTTTAGAGAAATAATTGATATTGATATAATTTCAGCCTCTGCTTCTAATCTTGAAACACCTATTAACTCTACTCCTAACTGGAAGTTTTCCCAAAGTTTATTAGATTTTGGAGGAAAATATCTGAAAACCCTTCCAAAGTAATAATACCTCTTTGGAAATTCTTTTA
>JALSPY010000192.1 GCA_026985705.1 Hydrogenothermaceae bacterium
CTTTTTTTCATTATTTCTTTTGCCTTTTTACCTTTCCCTATATATATGGCTATGGACTGTATCATAGTTTTTCTTTATTAGTCTTGCTATTGCTAATGGATACATTTCCTCTAGAAATATTGAAATGATTTTTTTCTTTTCTTTCTTTGTTAAGTAAACTTTATCTGGATTTTCAGTAAAATGTGTGTTTATTACATCTGTATTTTTGTTTACCGTTTTTCTGATGTTCATTTACTTTTTTCTTTTTATTTTATATCACCTATTGGACTGAGTACCTATTTTAATATCTCATCTACGATTATGTAAATAGTTGTTATATAATTTTTATAATAACTCATTGTTTATCCTTCAGTGGCATTTTTATTATTATTTTGCTTCTGGTTTTTTTATTTTTGTTTTTTCTAAATTGGAAACTAAGGTATATTATATTTTATAGAACTGTTTTTTATGCTATCTTTGACAAAATTTTTTATTACATTTCATTAATTAAGAATAAAAATAAGAAAGGATTAAAATAAAATGGAAATAGGTTTAGCAGGATACAGGTGGCTTATAATATCAGAAAAAAATAAAGCACCTGAGCATATTTTAAAAAAGTTTGGTAGAGTTTTAGGACAACTTATATATAACAGGAAAGAAATTTTTAGTGAAAATCTAGATGAAGAGATTATATATCCAAAATTTAAAAAACTGCTTGAGCCTAAATTATTTATAGATTTAGATAAAATCTCTTATGAGCTTGCTAAGGTTATAAGAGAAGGTAAAAAAATTGTAGTATATGGAGATTATGATGCAGATGGTATTACCAGCACTTCACTTTTAATTAATTTCTTAAGAGACATAAATGTTAATGTCAAGTACTATATACCATCCAGATTTAGTGAAGGTTATGGTCTAAACAAGAAAGCTATAAAAAGAATATCAGAAATAGCAGATGTTTTAATTGTTGTCGATAGTGGAACAAATGCATTTGAAGAGCTAATTTTTGCCCAAAAGTTAGGTTTAAAAGTTTTTATCTTTGACCATCATGAGCCTAAAAGACCAGACTGGAAATTAGATAATGTTTTTATATTAAATCCCAAATTACATAGAGATATAGATGATAGTTTTAAACATTTAGCATCTGTTGGAATAGTTTTTTATATTATCATTATGTTAAGAAAGTTATTAAACCTAGATATTAAGTTAAAACCATACCTAGATATTGTCTCTATAGGAACAGTTGCTGATGTTGTTCCATTATCATTAATAAATAGAATTTTAGTGAAGAAAGGAATAGAGGAGTTAAATCAAAAGAGAAGAATAGGTATAAAAGCTTTACTTGAAAGTTTAGATATTAAAGAAGCTTCAACATTTGATTTAAGTTTTATAATTGCTCCACGACTGAATGCAGCTGGAAGACTAGATGATGCGAAGAAAGCTGTTAGATTATTAACTACTAAGGATAAAAAGGTTGGAGAAACTATATCAAGGGAATTAGAAATATTAAACAAAAAACGACAAAAATTAACTGAATTAGTCTATAAAGAGGCACAGATACAAATATCAAAGGGAATGTCCAGTAATACAAGTATAGTTGTTTCAGATAAAAAATGGCATCCGGGAATAGTTGGTATAGTAGCTGGAAGATTAGCTCAAAAATATAAAGTTCCATCTGTAGTTTTATCTATAAATAATGGTAAGGCTGTAGGTTCAGCTAGAAGCACAGGAAATGTAAATATTTATAAATTTATAGAAAGTAATGCAGAATTATTTGAAAAATTTGGAGGACATGCTTTAGCTGCAGGTTTTACAATTCCAGTTGAAAATATTCCTGCTTTTACTGAAAGACTAGATAGGTATATAAAAAATCTAAAAGATGAAGATAAAATTTCCTATGTTGAAATTGATATGGAAGTATCTTTAAATTATTGGACAGAGAATGCTATTAATGAGCTTAAGATTTTAGAGCCTTTTGGAGAGGGAAATCCATACCCTAAATTTATTGCAAGAAATCTAAGGATAGATGACTTTATGACCGTTGGACATGAAAATCAGCATTTAAAATTCTGGTTTAAGGATGCTAAGGGGAATGTTTATCCAGCTTTATGGTGGGGAGCTATAAATTACTTTAAATATCTGTCTGTTGGAATGAATGTAGATATAGTTTACACACCTAAAATATCATCTTGGAAGGGAAGAACTACAGTTGAGTTTATTGTTGAAGATATAAAAATAAATAAAAA
>JALSPY010000193.1 GCA_026985705.1 Hydrogenothermaceae bacterium
AAGGTCAGAATTCATATGGCTTTAAAGAATTATTCCTTTTCAGCTCTTTTTTTATTTTTTAGAAAATATTTAGGATTAACTCAAGTAAAAAAGATAATATCTACATTAGATTTGGAAAAAAATAAATAAAAAAATAAGGTAAGTTTATCATGTTTTTGTTATATTTTATCTTTCTGAGTAGAGATATTTAAAATCCTTTTCCAATTCCATAGACAGCTTCAACAAATTATAATCGGCTTCAACTTCAAAGTCTTTGAAATCAATTAATTTAGCTGTTTTACTGTCAAAAATTTTGTTTTGTTGTTTATATTCACACTTTTTTAAAACTTCTGAAAATCCTAAAGATACAGTAGATAGAGATAATAAAACCATAAAACCAAACTTTTTCATACAGTTCCCTCCCCTATATAAAAATTGATATTATTATCTATACTTTTTTTAATCATCACTGTATCTTTGTTCTTTCCAAGGGTCCCCTAGTATATGATAACCTCTTTGCTCCCAAAATCCCGGTTTATTCTCTTTCAGAAACTCAATTCCTGCTACATGCTTAGCACTTTTCCAAGAATAAAGTTTAGGAACAATTAACCTTAACGGATATCCATTATCCGGTGGAATTGGATTATCAAAAAGTTTATAGGCTAATATTACATCATCATCAAAAAAATACTCTATAGGAAGATTTGTTGTATAACCATCTAAAGAGTGTATCATTACTGCTTTAGCTGTATTTTTAATATTTACTACATTTTTTAGCTCTTTTGTTTGAAAACCTATCCATTTAACCTCTGGACAACTCCATCTTGTAACACAATGGAAATCTGCTATAAGCTCAACAGGCTCGAAATTTAATATATCTTCCCAAGTTAGAGAAACTTCCTTTTCTACTTCACCAAATATTTTTAATCTATAGTTATTTAAATCAATATCTGGTGGCTCTGAAATACTTAATATATAAAGTCTTCTAGACCAATGTTGACCCGGTGGTAATCTATCCTTCCTAAAAATTATGGGGCTAACTATTTTTTTCATCTACCTTTCTCACTTTTACAGTTTTTGCAAATTCCAGATATAAACAATTCAAAACTTAATGGTATAAAACCTTTTGCTTTTATATTCTCATTAATACTTATATCTTCAGCTTCTATATCGTATATATTGCCACACTCTATACATTTAAAGTGATAATGTTTGTCAGTTCTACCATCAAATCTTGTGAGTTTTCCATCTGTTATCTCTAATATTTCACCTTCTTCTTTTAATATTTTTAAGTTTCTGTAGACTGTTCCTAAACTTATATGTGGTATATACCTCTTTGCCCTTTCATAAATCCAATCAGCTGTTGGATGTGTATCTGTTGTCTTTAATATGTTTAAAATAACTTGCCTTTGAAATGTATTTCTTCTTTTTATATCGTTATTCCTTTTATCCATTTTCTCTCCTAACCAATTTTAAATTTAAGAGATATTAAATTAATATAAAAAAAAATTAGAATGATAAAAATCAGTGGCATCAATATTTCTAAAATATTTTCTTTTGGGATAAATTAGGAAATTTTTCATCTTTTTTCAATATTTTTTTTATAGGTATATGGTTTTTTATTAAATCTAAAAATTCCTCTTCATTAAGTATCTTTACTCCTAACTTTAGAGCTTTTTCATACTTTGAACCGGGCTTTTCACCAACTACTACATAGGAAGTTTTCTTACTTACAGAGTTTGAAACCTTACCTCCTAAATTTTCAACAATACTTTTTGCATCCTCTCTAGAACAGCAGTTTAAAGCTCCTGTAAAAACAAATGTTAAACCTTTAAATATATCTGCTATCTTTTCTTCACTTTTCTCTTCTTTACAGGTTTTAACTCCTAAATCTTTAAGCTCCTTTATAATTTTTAAGTTCTCTTCATTGTGGAAAAAGTCATATATACTTGTAGCAACCTTATACCCAATATCTGGCAATTTCTCTAACTTTTCTATAGACCAGTCCTTTAAATCCTCTACACATTTAATATGTTCTGCCAGTGTTTTGGCTGTGGTTTTTCCAACATATCTTATTCCTAAACCTGTTATTAATCTGTAGATAGGTCTATTTTTAGCTTCCTCTATACTTTTTTTTAGATTTTCAACCGATTTTTCACCAAAACCTTCCAGATTTATAATTTTATCGTAAGGAAGTCTAAATATATCTGGAATACTTTTTAAAAATCCTAATTTGTAAAATCTT
>JALSPY010000194.1 GCA_026985705.1 Hydrogenothermaceae bacterium
AATAGAATAATTTAAAACTGTAAAGCTAGAATAAAAAAGTGAATTTAAGTTAAAAAACCTTCCAAAAAACAGCCTTAATATTCTTAATTCCCATATACTTTAATCAGCTAAATGTTTTCTCTATTTTTTCCTGACTTTTTTCAAAAAAAGATTGTTTTTCTCTTTGTTTATTATAAATTTTTCCCTTATTTATTTTCTCTAACTTTATATTTAGTTATTTATATGTGCATATTATCAATGCAAGCTTATATCCAGACCATTCTCTATTTTCCATTATTGTCATTATATATTTTCCCTTTTACTTTCTTAAATCTTCTTATTCTTGCAAGTTCACAAATAGGAAGTTGAAGTATAGACTAAAAGAGTTATCAATTCACTGTCAGAAAATTTTAGTTTGTTTATTTTTATTTTTTTCTAAATTTGAAACTAAGGTTATTATCTATATATAGAAAATCAAGGTGCTGTTGTTTTCCCTTTTATCATAGCTTCAACAAGTTTTAAGTAAACTTTATACTTTAATAAACAACTTCCTCAACCTTTCCATTTCTTATGTAATAAATAGTATCGGCAGTATCCTCTATCTCTGTATCATGACTTACAATTATTAACTGTTTTATAAAACCATCATTTTTTAACTTTATCAAAAGATTAACAAGCTCATTTTTTCTCTGCTCATCTAGATGAATAGTAGGTTCATCAAGAATTAAAAAGGAAGATTTTGAAGATAAAAATTTAGCTAAGGCTAATCTCAAAGCCAATCCTAAAGAAACTCTTTGACCACCACTTATAGATGTAATATCAACTAATCTATCTTTTTTTTCTTTTGTTGGAGCTAATAGGAAAATATCAAAATTCTCTGAAAATTTAACCTGCTCAAAAGGAAAACCAAACTTTAAAAAAGTTTCGTTTATAAGTTTAGGAAGTTCATAAAGGAGATTGTCTCTTAAAATTCTTTGAATTCCATTTTTTCCTAACACTTCCTCTATCTTTCTAGCTTTTTTTACCTTTAATTCTAACTTCTCAATTTTTTCCTTTTTATCTCTAATTTCCTTCAATTTGTCCTTTAAGAGCTTTATATCATTTTCTAAACTATTTAACTTAATCTTTTCACTTGTAATAATCTCTGTAAGCTGATTATATTTAACCTCCAAATCTTCTAACTTCTTGTTAAGCTCCTCTATTTCAGTTATTAATCTGTCCTTATTAATTAATTTTTTAGAAATTTCTTCTATATCTTTCCTTAAAACCTGTATCTGTCTATTAAAATTATCAATTTTATCTTTTATTTTTCCCTCTTCAGAGATTGAGTTTTGAATTCTTATAAACTCTTCCTTTACAGTCTCAAGTTTACTTATCTCTTCTTCCAGTTTTTCCCTATCAACATCTTTTAAATCTTCCAATATAGAGTTTATTTTTTCTTCTAAAGATTTGTAGTTGTTTTTTAATCTTTCCTCATTGTATTTAGATAGAGTAGCCTCTGCATTTTTATACTCAAGATAAATTTCTCTATTTTTTTCTAAAAATTCTTTATATTCATTTAGTTTTTTATCTAGTTTATCCTTTTCCGATAAAGCTCTCTTAACTTTAAAAATTTCATTATCTAAATTTTTTATTTCCTCGTTAATCTCTAAATATTTTTCGTATCTAGCTTTAAACTCCTCTAAAAGTTTTTTTATCTCCTTCAACTTATTAAGATTATCTTCTAACTTTTTCACTTCTTCTTTTAGCTCTTTCCACTTATACCTCTTTTCTTCTATTTCTTTATTTAACTCTTTAAGAATTTCCTCTTTCGTATGTTCTTCTAAAGGTCTTAAACAGGTAGGACACTGCCCCTCTAATTTCTCTATCTTGTGTATCTGTTTTCTTAAATTTTCCCCTTCTCTCTTTACAACTTCCCTTTCAGAAATACAGTTTTTTATTTTTTCTTCAATATTTTTTATATCTTCTTCATTATTTCTTAAAAACTGATTTATTAATGTTGGATTTAACTCTAAAGTTTTATAAATATTCTTATAACTTTGTAATTTTTTTGCTATTTTTATCGCATCATTCATATAAGACGACAACTTATCTTTTAATTTAACCTTTTCATTTTCTAAATTTTCAAGCTGACCTTCCAATTTAGATAATGTTAAAAGCTCTCTATTTAGTCTCTCAACTTCCTTTTCTTTTTCTAAATATTTTTCATAAATTTCTCTATTTTCTTCAACAATTTTTTTATT
>JALSPY010000195.1 GCA_026985705.1 Hydrogenothermaceae bacterium
ATAACCAAAGAGTTCTATTTCAAAATTATTCTCATTTAAAGTTGGACATCTAACGGGAACAAAAGGAGAAGTAACATTATTACTGTTTAAATGAATAAATTTTGCTAATGAAGTCTTTCCAGTTCCAATTTCACCTAATATAAGTATAGGTATGGAAGAAGAAGCTACCAATAACGCCTTGTCAATAATTTTCTGCATTCTAGAGTTATTTGATGAAAATATAAAGAACTCCTCATCTTTTCCCTTTTTGTCCTCTAAAATAAACTGTATAAAATAACCTTTATGCTCTCCATATCTATCTAAAACATTGGAGCTTATAAAAACGCCTGTATATGTATTATTTGCACTATCTTTAACTTTTCCAAAAATTCTTGGTAAATTAAGGTTATTTAAAACTTTTTTATCGATTATAAGAGATGCAGTTTTACCTATAAGGTCCTCCTTAGTGTATCCAAGATAATATGCAAAATCCTCACTAATCCATTGAATAAAAAAATTCTTATTTATTAATAAACTAAAACTTTCTTCAAATATCCTCATCGCTATCCTCTAATGAAATTAATTTTTGTTCAATTTTTATTCTTAAATTGTCTGGAATATTGGGATTTTCATAAACTTTTTTGTAATACTCATATGCCTTTTTCTTATCTCCCAGCTTTTCATAAATTTTTGCCAAACCAATATCTCCTTCTATATATCCCATATTTGATAAAACCTCGTAATAATCTTTTGCAACTAAATAATCACCCTGTTTTTCGTATAATTTTGCTAAAGTTTCCACCAAGTCTTTATTTTCTGGATAGTAGAAATAAGCTTCCTCAAGGATGGTTTGAGCCTTAGAGAACATTCCTAATTTTTCGTAAGCCTTACCTTTTATCAGAATTGCAGGAATAAAATCTTTTTTTATTTTTAATATTTCGTCAGCATACTTTATTGAATTTTTAAAATAACCAATTTTAAAGTTTATAGCAGCCAACTTATATAAAATATCTATATTCTTTCTATCTAAAACCCAAGCTTTTTTATATAGAACAAGAGCTTCATCTAAATCTCCAGATATTTCTTTTATTTTGGCTTTATTTAAAATCTCCTTTATTAGTTTTTTTCTATCATCAAAATTGTCATTATTGACAACTTTTGTCTCCTTAATCTTATTTTGTTCAATTTTTCCGAGATTTTGGTTTGCAAACATCTCTTTTTCTTCATTATTTTTTTGATTTATGTTAACTAATTTTGTCTCTTTTACAGTATTGTCAATATTTTTCATATTTTTTTCATTTTTTATCTCAACTGATTTTGTGCTTACAGTAGTAGAGAAAAATTTCTTTTTGTTATCTATTATGAGTTTTGCAGAAACGCCGATGAACACTCCTAAAAATATTGTTCCTAAAACAGGTAGTATATAGTCCCTTAACTCTTTATATTTTGTCTTAACTGAAACTAAAGGATGTATCCCTAAATTTTCTTTTCTTATCTCATTACCTTCTAAATCCTCCCTCTTCCTAACTAAAATTTTTCCTAGTAAACTCATTACTTCCTCCAAAAAATTTATTCATTATCATTAAATATATTTCGGTTAATTTAATAATTAAAACTTATGCAGATTTGATAAAAAAAGTAAGTGGTAAAGGTTAATGAGCTTAATACCATAAATTTAAATTTAAGGGTAAAAATAAAGAAGGAAAAATAAATATCTGCTATTTATACATTGATTAAAAATTTTCCTAAGTTGTAAACAATGAAGGATACAATCCAAGCTGTAGATAGACTTATAGAAACAGAAACCAAAACCCATTTATAACTGTTTAGCTCCTGTTTTATAGCAGCAATTGTTGCCATACAGGGAGTGTATAAAAGTAGAAAAACTAAAAAAGATAGTGCTGATATTGGAGTAAAGGATTTCCTTATAGCTTCCATAAGTTTACTGTTATTATCTTCTTCAGTTTCTAAATCTCCAAATATGTTTATATTTAAAATTTTTGGAATACTTTTCAAAGCTTCTAAATTTGCATCAATAAACCCATTTATAACTATCTGATTGAATTCTTTAAAAGTAGTTTTTTCAGGAATATTTTCTTTTATTTCTTCTGCATAAATATTTCCCATTGTTGCTATAACCACCTCTTTTGCAACAAAACCTGATATTAGCGAGCCTGTAGCTTGCCAATTTCCAAAACCTAAAGGTTCAAAGATTGGTGCTATAGCAGAGCTTATCTTTCCAAATAGACTATCTTCAAGATTTTTTACTCCAAACGGAATATGAAGTAGAAACCATATAATAACTGATGTTGCTAGAATAAAACTTCCAGCATCTTTGATAAAGGCTTTAGTTTTTATCCAAGAGTATTTAAGCATATATTTAAAAGAAGGAAGTCTATAAGGTGGAAGCTCAAATATAAAGTGAGAAGCTTCCTCTTTTATAATAAATTTTTGTAATATAAAAGCTACAACACCAGCAACAAAAATTCCTAATAAATATAAAAATAAAATAACTAAAGCTTTATTTTCCTCAAAAAATATCGTTGTAAAGAAAACAAAAACAGTTAATCTTGCACCACATGACATAAATGGTATTAATAGAACTGTCAAAACCTTAATTTTATAATCTTCCAAAGTTCTTGTTGAGTATACTGCAGGAACATTACAACCAAAACCTAGTATCAAAGGAATAAAAGATTTCCCATTTAGTCCAAATATTGACATTACTCTATCCATTAGAAATGCAACCCTTGACATATAGCCACTTTCCTCTAGAAAAGCCATGAATAGATAAAGTAAAAAGAGAACAGGTATAAATACTAATACAAAACCAACTCCTGTTATAATTCCATCAAGTATTAAAGATTTAAACCAGTCTGAAACTCCTAAATCTGTTAAAAGATAATAAGTGTAAGGAATTATTAAGTTATTTATTAAACTGTCTAACCAATCTACGTATGGAGTTGATATTTGGAATGTGGCATTAAATAGTATCCAGATTATAAATATGAAAATTGGAAAACCTAAATATTTGTTTAAAAAGATATTGTCTAGCTTTAATGTAAGATTGATAGCATTTTCTTTTTTCCTTTTTTTTATTACAGATTTATATATACCTATTACTATTGAGTATCTAGCTTCAATTATTATGGTTGATATGTCTCTTTCAAAAAGTCTTTCTAACTTTTTCCGTGAAAATTCAGCTTCCTTTAGTATCTCCGACTTTATCTCTTCTCCTATAAAAAAATAATTTCCTTCAAGTATTGATAAAATTAGAAATCTTTTTGGAAATTTATTTAACAATTCAGGTTGATATTTTTCTATAACTGTTTCTAATCTTTTTATCTCCTCTTCAATTTCTCCTTTATACTTAAGTTCGCAGTTTTTAGGAAAACCTTTTTCATAAATCTCTATAGCTTTATCTAAAACTTTAAAAATACCTTCCTTCTTTTTTGCAGATATTGGTATCGCAGGAGCACATAAAAATCTAGATAACTTTTTATAATTAACCTCTATTCCTTCTTTTTTAGCTTCATCACACATATTTAGAGCTAAAACTAGAGGCAATTCCATTTCCATAAGCTGAATAGTTAAATAAAGATTTCTCTCTAAATTTGTTATATCAATTACATTTATAACAACATCAGGTTTTTCAGTAGTTAGATAATCAAAAGTAATTTTTTCTTCAGCTACATCGTTAGATAAGCTGTATATACCCGGTAAATCTATAAGATAAATTTCATAATTTTTATATTTAAAAACTGCCTCTTTTTTTTCTATTGTTACTCCAGCCCAGTTTCCAATATGTAGGTCTGTTCCAGCAATTCCATTTATAAATGTTGTTTTTCCGGTGTTTGGATTTCCAACAACAGCTATTTTTATCCTTTTCATTTAATCCTCCACTTTTAATATTATTAAAATTCAATCTCAATTAATACTTAAAATAAAATCTAAACCCACAGACTAATCTCTCCTTTCCCTCCTTTAAATATTGTAAGTCAGTAGTAAAACTTATATATTTAGAAATTCTATATTTATGATATAACTCAACAGCTTTTAGATTATTACTATCTTGATTATTATATAGGAAACTATACCCTAAACCTAAACTTCCTAATCTTTCCAAATTATATGTAAAACCAAAACTATAAAAATTTTTGAAATCTACATTATTTTTTCCAGCTCTAAAGAAGAAACCTAAATTTTTATAAGTATAATCAGATGAAAAACCAAACCCTTTATACTCTGAGCTACCAAATAGATAGTAATAGTAAAGTCTGATATTTAGATTTTTATAACTATGATCAAACTCTATTACTCCAACATTTCCACTATCAGGTTTATTCTCCATATAAAGAATATCAGTCTCTAAATTATCAGTTAATTTTAGTTTTAGATTTACTCCCAGATTGTATGAAGGTAATAAAGCTATAGGGTTATTCACTAAAGAAGGATTTAAAAACTGTGTATGTTCATCATTTGCATATTCATTACCATCTATAAATGCTGTGCTATCTATAAGACCTATGGTAAAATTTAACATGTCGTTATCAAACTGATAAAAAGCTTCTAACAGATATTTTCTATCTGTTCCGTTTATATATCTTAAATCATCTTCTAAATCGTCAGCTGTAGAACCGATGGAATAACCTAGCCTTTCCAATTTTTTATTTAAACCATTTCCAAAGGATACACTGGTATTAACAAAGATAAGATTATTTTCATCCAAATTAAGTATAAAGAATAGATGAGATGTATTATAAATAGTTGAGTAATCTTTGATAGCCTGAAAGACAACAGCATCTACAAAATCTATTTTATGTTTGTGTTCCTCATGCTCCTTTATAAATGGTTTTTCTGTTTCTTGGGCAAAAATCTTTCCAGCTATTATTAGAAATATTAAATATTTTTTCTTCATCTTTTTACCTTTTATTTTTATTGAAATTCAATTTCATATTTAAATAGAAAATAACTATTATAAATGATTTTTATCACCTTAATAGTCTCCTTAAAAAGATTTAAGATAAGTTTTTAATAGAGGAACTAAATCTTTCTTTTCCTCATTAATACAGATTTTAATTAAATATTTAAGTGCTTCTTTTTTAGGTAAACATAAATTGAAACTTTCAGAGATATTTTTTAGTTGTCTATATAAATAGAATACTCCACATGTATCATTTAATCTACATTCTAAAAATTCTTTCTTTGATAGAAAAAGTGTTGTTCTAACGAAAAATTTATAGTTATTAACTTTATCTTTTTCTTCTTTATTACATCTTATTAGTTTTAACCATATGTTAGAAAAAAGTATAGCTGGGAACTCATCATAAAAGTTCCTATAGGCTACTATTTTTTTTAAAGTGGATAATTGAGGACAATTTTCTTTTTTACATAATTCATATTTTTTAAATAAAACCTTTCTAAACTTTATATTTCCATAAACTTTAGAAAAAGTGAAATGGGTTAATTCATGCATTAAAGTTAAGTCAAAATTAGGTTTCCTACATATTTTTTCCTTAAATATGCCAAACACATTTTTTTCTATACAGTTTTTAGATGGGTCATAATTTATTATGATAATTCCTCTTCTAAAAATTCCTTCAGGTTCTAGAAGAGACGAAGAGATATTTATTAAAACTTTAGGACAGTATGAATATTCTTTTGACGGGATTAGAGGGATTTTTGTTTCTCCTCCACTTTTTGCAAACTCTAAAATTTCTTTTTCTAAAGATTTTAGTCTTGTATTATAGTAATAATAACATTGAAATGTAATATTCGTTATATAGGAAATTTTCCCATTAGTTAAATTTTCCATATGTTTAATATAATCGTTAATATATTTAATATCATTAAGCCCTTTTCCAAAACATGTTAAATTAAAGAGAAAAGTTGTTAAAAGGACTATACTTATAATTCTTAACATAAATTTAGACCTCCCTATCTTTTAGGGGTTGCAATTTAAAATTTAATTTTCAAATATATTAAAACTGTGAAAAAATAACAAATTTATTTAAGAGGTTAATTTATGTATAAAGTAGCTGTGATAGGTGGTGGTCTGGCAGGTTCAGAAGCTAGCTATAGACTAGCAAATGAGGGTATAAAAGTTGATTTGTATGAAATGAGACCTAAAAAATTAACTCCAGCCCATAGAACTGGTAAGTTTTCTGAGCTTGTATGTAGCAACTCTCTAGGTGGAAGGGAGATAACCACAGGAGCAGGTCTATTAAAGGAGGAAATGAGACTTTTAAACTCTTTAATACTTAAGATAGCTGAAAAACACTCTGTTCCTGCAGGTGGAGCTTTAGCAGTAGATAGAGAAAAATTTTCTGAAGATATAACAAAGATTTTAGAAGAACATGAAAATATAAATGTTATAAGGGAAGAAATTATAGAAATTCCTAAAGATTATGACTTTGTTTTAATTGCAACTGGACCTTTAACTTCAGAAAAACTTTCTAAAGAAATACAAAAACTAACAGGAGAAGAATATCTATACTTTTATGATGCTATAGCTCCAACAGTAGATGCGGAAACTGTAGATTATACGAGAGGATTTTGGGGAGATAGATATAACAAAGGAGAAGGAGATTACTTTAACTGTGTTTTAACTGAGGAGGAGTATGAAAGGTTTTACCAAGAGTTATTAAAAGGGGAACAGGTGCCTTTAAAAGATTTTGAAAGGGCAGTATTTTTCGAAGGTTGTCTTCCAATAGAGGAGATAGCTAGGAGAGGGAAACAGACACTTCTGTTTGGACCAATGAAACCTGTTGGGCTTATTGACCCAAGGACAGGTAAACAGCCTTACGCAGTAGTTCAGTTAAGAAAAGAAAATAAGGAAGGAACACTTTTATCTTTAGTTGGATTTCAAACTAAGTTAAAATATCCAGAGCAGAAGAGAATTTTTAAACTTATACCTGCTCTCAAAGATGCAACATTCGTTCGTTTAGGCTCAATACATAGAAACACATTTATACAATCCCATAAGGTTTTAAAACCTACTTTACAGATGAAAGATTTTCCAAATATACTTTTTGCAGGACAGATTACAGGTGTAGAGGGATATGTAGCTTCTGCTTCAACGGGAATTTTGGCAGGGATAAATATATCAAGGATGATAAAAGGTGAAGAACCTTTAATTTTTCCTAAAACAACAATGCTTGGGGCATTAGTAAATTACATCACTGAACCTAAAAAGGAGCTTCAACCTATGAACCCTAACTTTGCATTGCTTCCAGATGTAAAAATCAATGGCAAAAAGATTAAAGATAAGAGAAAAAGAAAAGAGTTAAAGGCAAAAAGAGCATTGGAAGATATGAAAGAGTTTGTGTATAAACATAATCTTTAAAATCCCAGAACTAGTTTTATCTTTCCATCTTCTACTTTTACATCCTTTACTAAGTATTTTTCATAACCTTTGTCTAATTTATATATTGGCACTTCTTTGAAAAATGTATTAATGAGTTTATTCAAACCAGTATTTATAATCGGTGGTGGTGTAAAGTCCCTATTAAAGAATATCAGTTTTCTAATTTCTGGATTTTGTAGATAAAATGTTTTATTATTCCTATCAAATAATATATTACCAGCTATATTAACTGTGCCATTTATATCTATTAAACTATGAAAGAGTAAATCTGTTTTTATATCTAGTTTATTATTTTTATCTATAGACAGAACATCTGGATTTTTAAGAATAAGTTTTCCTACAGTTAAATCTTTCTCTATAGGGAACTTGTCCTTTAAAAAATCACTAAAATTCTTAGGTGTAAGCTCAATAACTAAGTCAGGTAGTAAATTATCCTTTGAACTCTGAACCTTTACACAACTAAAAAGATAAACAGTTAGTAAAAGTGATAAAGATAAAGCCACATTCTTTAAATTTCTCATTTATTTTCTTCCTCCTTTAATTTTTTATTTATTACCTTTAGTATTCTTTCCCTTACCTCATCCTCCTCTCCATGAAGTCTGCAACCTGAAGCATTTTTATGACCACCACCTCCAAGCTCTTTTGCTATTTCTTGCACATTGTATTTCCCTTTACTTCTTAAAGAAACTCTCCAAGTATCGGGTTTGTTAGGTTTCTGTATCATTATAAAAGCTATATCAACTCCATCTATACCTCTAGCAAAATTAACAAAACCTTCTGTGTCTTCTTCCTTTGCTCCTGTATCATCAAAAAATTTTTTTCTTACTGTCAAGGATGCAACCTTTCCATTTTCATAGAACTGTAATGTTGATAAAACTTTGTTTAACAGTTTTATAGCCTCTGGTTTATTTCTTTCAAAAACTTTATGTGAAATATATACCGGGTCTGCTCCCTTTTCCACTAAAAATTTAGCTATATCAAAAATTTCTGGAGTTATATTACTATGTCTAAAAGAACCTGTATCAGTTAGTAATCCAACATACAAACTTTCAGCAATATCTTTATCAATTAGTTTTTCATCCCAACTTTTTAAAAGTCTAGCAACTAATGTTGTGGTTGAGGGAGCTGTTATATCCACATAATCCCAATCACCATAATTTTCTCCTTCTCTATGATGGTCTATTCTCATAAATTCTTTAGCTTTAACTTCTGTTCCTGCTCTAAAAACTCCCGCAGCATCTACAACTATTCCTAAATCGTAAACTTTATCAACTGGAAGTTTTTTTATCTTATCAACATTGGAAAGAAAATCGTAAATATGAGGTAGTTCATCTTTCATAGCCATATCAACATCTTTGCCTTTCTTTTTTAGAAACTTGTAAAGAGCTAGCATACTTCCTATTCCGTCGCCATCTGGGTTTTCATGGGTAAAGATTAAAATTGAACCATTAAAGTTATCAAGTTTCTCTATAGTTTTTTCCATAATCTTATCCTTTTAACAGTTATTAATATTTAATCTAAAATAGACTAAAAAATTTTAAAACAATGATTTTTGTAATGATCTATCTTCAATATTTAATTTCATTTCCTTTAACTTTTTTAAAAAAGATTTAAATCCTAACTCCTCAAAAACTTTTTTTAAACCTTCCCAGTTTGTATTCTTTATCTCCAACTCTTCTATAGGAATATTTAAATCTATGTCATCTTTAAGTTTGACTAAAAATTTTGCTTCTTTAAGGGCATCTATACTTTTCTCAAAAGCTTCTTTAATTTTAGGTTTAAGACTATCCAGATTTTTAATTATTTCATCTAAACTACCATACTGATTTAAAAGTGATACTGCTGTTTTTTTACCTACCCCTTTAACACCTTTAATATTATCAACACTATCTCCAACAATAGCTTGATAATCAACAAACTGATTTGGGAAAATTCCGTATTTTTCCTTCACCTTTTCAACATCATAAATAATATTTTGGATTGGGTTTAAAAGTTTAACATTTTTATCAACAAGTTGTATCATATCCTT